>CAZCIE010000001.1:0-22883 GCA_964498955.1 uncultured Saccharimonas sp. (SeqCode)
TGCTAGCCCTTTTTTCGTATTTTTAATTGATAGATTAGAAACTTGTGAACACGATTTTGCCATTTTTGTCCAATTTGTTACCGATAATGCAGTTAAGCGATCCCAACGTTTTAATGTTGACGGGCGCTTTTTCAGTCCATATCCGTACGTCTAGGTAGGTCTCAATATATTCTTCTAAAATTGCTTCTAAAACAGATTTGTCGGCCACAACTACAACTAGCTTGAATCTTGAAGAGTTGTTTTTCAAAAACCCTTCGTGGGCGTTGACGATCATTTCGACCGCTTCATCTGATTTTTCCACCGAACCTAGAAAAGGCGCCTCCAAACAATAGTTGTAGGTGTTGCTTTGAGTCTCGTCACTGAAATGGTTATCAATCTTGTTGCGAAGCATGTCAACGACTTGGTTTCCACGGTTGTTGGGATAGCTGATAATCATAGCGGTATCGAGGTGTCTGATCATTTTATCCATGTCTATTTCTGCATCCATTAGCCCGGCTATAGACTTCAGCAAGGCTGCTATGCCATTTTCATTGTGGTAACCTATTCCTTGGCCGAACATGGTTGTTTTCTGAGTTTGTAGTAATACTAGATATTCCATTTCCGTTTTCCTCCCCTATTTCGTATGCTACTCTCTGCAACATATCTGGCAACAGCAAACATTTTTTGCAACTAACAGATATGTTACAGAGGTGCAACAGATAATAAGTCAGAGGATAATCTATCATTTTTAAAGATACGTAACACCGTATGGGTGTTTGCAGTGATATATTATCAGACAAGCCAGTTTATTGCGAGCATAAGCGACATTGGTAGATGGTAGATAGCGAATACTACCTACTACCTACTAACCTAGTGTTTTATCTGCAAAGTACCGTTATCAAAATCCGTTTTCTTGTTCTCGGCCGGGGCAGGTGGCGTTACAGAAATTGGTGCTGGTTCTGGCCTTTCGGTTTTAGCGTATTCTGGTTTTGGAACTTTATAAGATTGGCCAATTAATGATTTGCCGCCGTTATCTTGTTGTTGACGGTTGTTTTGGTATGGTTTTTTGAATTCAGGCTTTTTATCATCAAACTTCTTATAGTTTTCATTAGTTCTGGCACGAGGTTTTCGAGGTCCGTCGTCATATTTTGGCCTATCATTAAAACTGTCTCTGTCCCTATCTGTTAGGCCGCTGTTAGATTGTGGTGGTCTGCTCTGCCCCGTCGGTTGCTGTGGCCGATAGGACCCTGTCTCTTTAATAGGTAAATTATTATCACCAATTGGCCACTTTTTTGCCATATTTGGAGTGGTTTGTGTTTTTGGCAATAAGTGCTCGGGTGGCAACAATATGTCGCTAATTTCTTTTTCGACTTCAGATCTTGGACGGCTATACAGCCTGCGCGTATTTTCGATAATTCGGCCAGTGTTATCAGACTGAGCAATTGGTAGAGTTAAGGTTGTGGCATTAAACGCTGCGGCTTTTTCGCCATTAATAACCATATTAATAATAAAGTTACGATTATGCATTTGCAGCAAGTCGCCAGGCTCAAAAGTAGGCTCAAATTGCTTGGCAAGGATTGGCGAGTCATCGGCGGATACACGAAATGATACTACTGTTCCGACGTTACCAAATACAGCGTCACGGACAGTTTCGCTCATCTGGCTGATGTATTGGTTGGCAACAGTCAAATTAAGGCCGTATTTACGAGCTTCGGATAATATTGTTGCAAACGAGTCAGTCGCAAAGTTTTGGAATTCGTCGACATACAGATAAAAAGGACGACGGTCTTCGACGCGTGATATATCACTTCGGCTCATAGCTGCCAGCTGAATCTTGGTAACAATAAATGATCCCAAGATCGCAGCATTGTCTTCACCGATTAAGCCTTTTGACAGGTTAACAATTAATATTTTGCCCTCATCCATTATTTTGCGGACATTAAATGTCGACTTTGGCTGGCCAATAATGTTTCTAATGATAGGGTTGGCGGTAAATGCCCCAATCTTGTTTAAAACAGGCGCAATTGCCTCTGTTGCGAATTTTTCGCTCCAGGTCGCAAACTCCATCTTCCAAAAAGTTAAGACAACCGTATCTTGGCAGTATACTAGGGTTTCTTGGCGGAATTTTTTGTCTGTTAGCATCCTGTTAATATCTAGCATTGTAGTTGATGGTCGATCAAGCAGCGCTAATATGGTATAGCGTAAAATGTATTCAAGTCGTGGTCCCCAACTTTCACCAAACATACGCTTAAGTACGCCAATTACTTCGCTACTTATATTTGGCTTTTGATTAGGGTCATAAACTTCAAGTGGGTTAAACCCAACTGGAAAAGACGTGTCGGCCGGGTTAAAGTAAACGACGTCGTCCAATCGCCCACCGGGTATAAACCGCATATTATCGACTGCCAAATCTCCGTGTGGGTCAATAATGGCATAACCATGTCCGTGAAAGATATCGCTGAGCGAAAGCAATGATAACAATCCTGACTTTCCTGAGCCTGTCTGGCCAATAATGTATACGTGCCTAGAGCGGTCGGATCGTAGCATTCCAAACTGGTGTTTGATACCACGGAAGTTTGTCATTCCAAAAGCACTAATATTTTCATCATGGGCTGGGTTGCCGGTGATTATTGGTAGTTTTGATGGTGGTTCGGCGGCTTTACTGCTGGCCCAAACGACATTTGGTGTTTCAACGTTGGTGTGTGGTAAATGGAATACGCTGGCTAGCTCTTCGATATTTAAAATAAATCCTTTATCGTTAAAACTTCTAGCCCGGTAAGACATCAAATCTTCTTTTTTAAAGCTAGTGTTCGTCATTTTAAAGCCATTTAGGTTGGTGCTGTTATATTGTTTAAATGTACCAACAATTGCTTGCATCTGTAATTTAGCATTTACGGCACTTTCGCCCAAATATGCCAATCGTATCTTTACTTGGTAGCCTAGTTTTGTCGCCTTTTTTTCGGCTTCGGCAATTCGGGTTTTGTCACGATCAGACACTTCAGGCGGCGCGTCAGCCCCCTTCCCTGCTTCGGGCGGGGTCCATAAAGCGTTTATTAATCCTGCAAACCATTTTAAGCTTTCGCTAAAATTAAGGGCTTTTTTGCCGTTTTTGATAGTTTTTACCCATTTTTCTGAATCTTTGTGCCAATCATCGGCAATTGGTCTGGCTAAAATTTGAACCCAAACTTCTTCACCGGTCGATTCTAGTTTTGCAAGTGCACCAGTGATGCCGGCCAGTGGGTCGACTTCGAAGCTTTGAAAAGTTTTTACTGGCAACATTTCGTTATCTGTTAATGAGATATTGGCAGTATAAGATATGCTGTGCTCGCGTTCATGGGCAACATAATCTTCTTCGGCTTTGTGGATTTGTACAGTTGGATATTGAGAATAAATTTGGCCTTCGACAAAACCACGCAAGGCTTTTGGTACCCAAACATAAAAACGAATTTGTCCATTGACAGAGGCTATTTCAAAGGTTAGATGTTCTTGAAAGCCGTTATTTAGGTCCAGTTCGGCCTTGTCGCGCAAAATTCCGTGCAAGCTAGCAAACAGCTGTTCGGCTGCTAATTCGGACTTATCGTTAGCTTTTGGAATTTCGAGCATCAATAAGTCGCCGTCTGTATTGTTTTGGGCAACTTGGATTTTGTGGTTATTGCGCCAAGTTAAATATCCCAGGATCAAGATTGCTGGCAACCAAATATACCATTGCAGTAACAAGTTTATTATAGATAGAAATATGCCCATGATTACTGTATTATTATTGCACTTTTTGCATCTAATAACAATGTTATGTCAGTCGAGGTTTATTTATACAGATTTTTATTTGTCTTTATAAGTATAAGTTGCTTTGGCAACTCGTTTAAACTGTGGTTTACTCTGCAAGTTTAATAATACAGTTGTCTCTTTGACTTGACGGCTTTTTAAAACTCGGCGAACAATTTCGTCACGGTGAAGCGGAATTGATGATTCTTTCAGTACTTTTGTAATTACATCAGCCACAGTGCCTCGGTCAAATCCCCAGCTACTTAATGCATAAATTCCTCGTCCGATTAATACAAAGCGTTTGTCTTTGATTAGTTCGTTATGGATAGCTTGAGTTGTTACGTTTTTACGCTTGAAATTACTGTCTTTGATGTGTTTAGAAATTTCACCAAAGTGCATTGGTTTGCTTGCTTCGGCTAGGATTACAAATATCTTATCGCGAATATTCTTTGGGTTAACTGTTGGCCACTTTTGTAGGCCCCAGTTTTCACCCAAATTTGCAAGTAATTTTGAAATTGAAGCAAGAGCCCTAACATAATTTGGGTGTTCAAATGATAATTGTTCGTGCAACTGCTCGATTGTAAGTGGTTCACCGTGTTTTTTGATGGCTGATACAATTGTGTCAACTTCGGCACAGTATTTTTTATTGTCGCCATACTCGCTAATACCAACACTGTGATGATAATCATCATTTTCGTCAATTACGGTTAGTGCTGGGGCAAGAGCTGCAATAAAAGCGACGTTTGATCGTTCGCGCTGGTCGGTTGTTTTACATAATAACTTATCTGTTAAATCTTGGACGCTTGCGACTCGGCCCATTTCTGACAATGTTCGAATAATAGTTTTTTCAAAGTTATTCAACGAGCTAATTTTGCCGCTTTCAGTTGCTGTCTTTAGTTTGCCTAATATAGATTTTTCTAACTGTCGGACACGCTCTCGAGTAATACCTAACAATTCGCCAATTTGCTCTAATGTTTCGCGTCGTTCGAACAAACCAAAGCGTCGTGTAATAATTTCACGTTCTCGTTCTTGCTCGATATGTAGTAAGATGTCATCAACAACAGGCTTGACGCTGTTTTTTAGGTCTTTCTCTGGCGTATTGCTCATTTTCGGTTATCTTTCCGCCCACTTGCGTATAATTTATTATTATCTTATAACTGATTATAGAATAGTATTCCTATAATGTCAAGTTAAATGTGTACTGATATCATTATATCACTAAATGGACACAAAATGTAAATAGTGGCGGGATATAGTAGTTGGTATAGATAATATTTTTTGCGGGTCCTGCCGCTCGTTCCACCCCTAAATTTCGAAATTTGATTACAAATTCTCTCAATTTAGGTGTTGCCCCGACTCGCGTCACCCGCAGATATTGGTTTGCGACTTGTGACCCCATTCCCTACTACCTACTACCTACTACCTATTACCTACTACCTACTACCTACTACCTACTACCTACTACCTCGTCTTTTTTTGGCGGCCGGCGCAGATTTTAACAGTTCTATCGCTTGTTCGATTGTGATACTTGCAGGTTCTGTCCCCTTTGGTATTTTGGCATTTTTAGTGCCATCGGTAATATATGGCCCAAAACGACCTTTTAACACCTTGATGCCATTATCAAATTCGGCAATATTTTTTTCAGATTCACTTTGCAACTTTTCTTCGTATAATTTATTAGCCTCTGACTCGGTAATAGTGTGTGGGTCTAGTCCACGAATACTGACGAATAATTTACCAACCTGGATATATGGGCCAAATCGTCCAATGTTTGATTTTATCTCTGAGCCATCAGGGGTTGTCCCAACTATTCTTGGCAGCTTAAAAGCATGTAAGGCTTCTTCAAGGGTGATGTTTTCAATTTTTCGCCCAGCAGGAATTGGGGCAAATTGCGGCTTTTCGTTATTATCGCCACTTTCACCTAATTGGATTAATGGTCCAAATTTACCGAATCTGGCGGTAATCAATTTGCCAGTTTTTGGGTCGGTACCAATTGTTCGGGCCTGTGCAACTGTGCTTCGGTTAATTTCGCCCGAATTTTCGATTAGTTTGTGAAAGGGATGATAAAAGCCATCTAGCATTTTGTTTCGGTCTATGTCTTTACTGGCGATTTTATCAAAACCAGTTTCAACTTTGGCGGTGAAACCATAATCAACGATTTTTTCAAAATGATTTAACAAAAAGTCGCTCAATACTTCGCCTGACGCAGTTGGGACTAATTTTCCCTTGTCAGATCCAGTTTTTTCGGGTAGTATTTCTCGTTTAATAGTATCTTTTTTAAGTGTTAGATTGATAATATCCCGTGGGCTACCTTCGGTCTCACCCTTGATAACATATCCACGGGCTTGGATAGTGTTAATAATTGTTGCATAAGTTGATGGGCGGCCAATGCCTAATTCTTCTAGTTTTTTAACCAAGCCACCCTCAGTGAATCTGGCTGGCGGCCTAGCAAATAGTTGTTTTGCAGTTGCTAACGCTAGATCTAGCGTGTCGCCTGACTGAACGGCTGGCAAGATTTCGGCATCTTTTTTGTTGCCACCATAGACTTTCAAAAATCCGTCAAATATTATTACCTCGCCTTTAGCCTCAAAGACACTTCGGCTGTTGCTAATTTTGATCGTTACAACAGTTTTTTCAAGTTTTGCTGGTGCCATTTGGCTGGCTAATGTTCGGCGCCGGATTAAATCGTACAATTTTTGGTCATATGCATTGCTGCTAGCGTGTTCTAAGCTTATATCAGTTGGTCGAATCGCTTCATGGGCTTCTTGGGCACCGACGCTTTTGGTTTTAAAATTACGGACTTGACTGTAATCATCGCCATATTTTGATTTGATATAATTTGCAGCTGCAGTAATGGCTTGGCCTGACAATACGACAGAATCGGTTCGCATATAGGTAATTTTTCCGTCTTGGTACAATTTTTGGGCGGCTGACATGGTTGATTTGGCGCTAAAGCCAAGACGGCTGTTGGCGTCTTGTTGCAGGGTGCTAGTGGTGAAAGGCGCCATCGGGTTGCGGGTTGCCGGGCTTGTGACAACACCCGTTACGGTGAATTTAGCATCAATTAAGCTTTTTAAAAACTTTTCGGCCTCGGGTTCAGTATTAAATCGGTTTGGCAGTTCGGCTTTCAATGTGTCGCCATTATGAGTAAATTCGGCGGTGACTTTGAACACAAATGAGCTGTTAAAAGCATCAATTTCGCGTTCGCGCTCGACTAATAATCGGACGGCTGGCGACTGGACTCTTCCGGCAGATTTTCCACCAGGGACTTTGCGCCAGACTACTGGCGACAGTTCAAACCCAACCAATCGGTCCAAAATTTGGCGGGCTTGTTGGGCCTGCACTAGGTCCATATCAATAGTTCTTGGGTTTTTGATAGCTTCTTCGATGGCCGATTTGGTAATTTCGTGAAAGACAATTCGTTTAGTCTTTTTAATATCGAGTTTCAGTACTTCGCACAAATGCCAAGCAATGGCTTCTCCTTCACGGTCCTCATCGGTTGCTAGCCAAACGGTATCAGCGGCGGATACAGCTTTTTTAAGTCCTGTAATAATTTTCTTTTTTTCAGAGTCGACTTCATAAGTCGTAGCGTAGCCGTTATTAACGTCGATTGGCGGTTTGCCGTTTGCGGTTTTTTTGGCAATATTACGGATATGGCCAACGCTAGATAACACTTTAAAATCGCTGCCCAGATATTTTTCAATAGTCTTGGCTTTGGCTGGTGACTCGACGATTACTAAATTTTTGTTCATAATCAGTGCCCTATATTACGCACAAAGAAGCCATGGGTCAAGTAGATTATGTTAAAACATAACCACTATTGACAAAACTCGATTGTTTGCTACAGTTTAAATTAACAGGTAACGTAATATCATATATAAAGGAAATCAAGTAATGCCAATAAAAAAAGTAGTTAACAATAATAAAAAAACCAAGGCAACAGTAAAGCCAAAGGCAAAAATTTCTAATCTTTCAAAAAAAGTCGCTAAATACGGACGCAAAAAAATACTTGTTGTATTAATGTTCGCGAGTGTAGTGATTCTTGCAGGTATGTTGATAATTCCAAGTGTTTCTAAATTGGCATTTGTTGGAGGTTCTGACGATGCAGCCGTACTGGGCTCAAGCACCCCCGAGATGCCAAAAAACTTTAAATTTGTTGCATACAACCAAAAAACAATTACAGTAAGCTTTGAGACTGGATTATTCTATGGTAGGGCAAAATATTTTCATATAAGTTATAAGTGCGTATTGGGTAGTGGCGCAGTTTGTGCATTGTTATCAAGACAATATCCTAATGATGTTGGTACATTCTTATGGGTGTCTGATATGAAAAAGTCTTCTTTTACTTTAAGTGACGGAACGACATATAATAGATCAAGAAAAGGCTTATTCACGTATCTGCATACTGTCAAACTACAGGCACGATCTATTGTTCAAAGCACTAAATATGATTTATCAATATACGCTGTAAGTGAAGATTATAAATTTTCGGAAAAATCATATTTGTATTCAGTATCAACCAGTAAATAATGTTTATGTGTTTTTCCATTTTTAGTCTGCTGGTTACCGCCCAGAACTCAGATGACGTCATGAGTTTTTAAATAATTTGCGGATAGACATAACCACTATTGAAAAAACTCGATTGTTTGCTACAGTTAAAATTAATAAGCAATTAATAAAAAAGAAAGAGAAAACAGTATGCCAACGAAAAAATCTAAGAAACCAACAACAAAAGTGAATAAGGCAAAAACAGCATCTAAGCCAGCTAAAAAAGTATCTAATTTATCAAAAAGTATTGCCAAGATTGGCCGCAAAAAAGTACTTGCTTTATCTGGTTTAATTACATTGTTGATTTTTGCCTTTATGATGTCATTATCAGGGATTTCAAATATAATTGCTTCTTCGACAAACGAGGCTGTTTTGGGCTCTTCAACTCCTGACACGCCAAAAAATCTTACTATATTAAAAACATATTATGATTATGGTCCATTAAATGCTGCAACGTTAAGCTGGAAAACGGGACCATTGAATGACGGGGCTGACGAACATGAGATTACAGATAGACAAGAAAACTGTACCTTCCCAATAGTTACTACCACTACTGTTCAAACTGATGAAGGTTCAATCGGAAATTATTATCGCAAAAAGTCATTGTTTAGTATCACGCACCAGACAACAGTTTGGGGTTTTAAAGTAAGAAAGGAATGTAGCAACATCAGACCATCCTTTACAGTTCGAGTCAGAGCCGTGAAAATTAAGAATGGCGTAAAAACATACAGCGGTTCTGCTGAAGTCCGTGGTCTGCGGTAATTTATCTTAAAGTCCACTGGTTTCCGCCCAAAGCGCGGATGACCCCAGATATCTCCATTATTGTGAGCGCTACCGAAAATTCGCTAGCGGTCGCATCGGATTGCTTTTGCAAATCTTCTCCATCGCGTACACCTGATTGCAATAACTCAATTATTTTAGTTTGTAATTTGTTCTCGCCTAGTGCCAACATAGTTTGTGGTCGCAACATATCTGGTGCTATAACTTCCAGCACATCATCGGCACAAGTAATCGGATGCGCGCCTTGTTTTATTAGATTATTACAGCCAACAGATAGCGGACTGGTGATATTGCCAGGCACGACAAAGACTTCTCTGCCCTGCTCTAATGCGTGCATCACGGTTGACAGCGTGCCACTTCGAGCAGCTGCCTCTGTTACAATAACTGCGTCTGATAACCCACTGACAATTCGATTACGTTCTAAAAATTGGTAGTCGCGTGCTTCTATACCCGGCTCATACTCACTAATTATTGCCCCGCCCATGCCCACGATCTGTTTAGCCAAATCTTTATTTGTGGCAGGATAAATAGTGTCAACCCCATTTGCTAGTACGCCAATGGTTATTCCGCCAGCATCAAGCGCACTCTTGTGGGCGATGGAGTCAACGCCTAGTGCAAGCCCGCTGACAATAACAATCCCCTTTTTCGCCAGTTCATATGCTAACTGATATGTCACCTCTTTGCCATAAGATGTCGGTTTACGGGTTCCGACGATGCTAACAGTAATAACCCTTTTTTCTGGCAATTTTCCAATAAAATATAATAATTTTGGTTTAACAGCAATAGAATCTAGTATCTGTAGATATTTGCTGTCTTGGGGTGCTATTTGGTTGATTTTCATATATTTTGTGTTAAAAGGTATTGACTTTATGTCAAGTTAGTGATACAATGGGCTCAATTGGTTATATTGCGAGATTAACCAAATGTACCTTATACCCCCTATTTAACCAGTGCACTTGTGTTAAAGCAAGAGCATTACGTTAGGTTACATACAATGTGTTTATGGGTAGACTACCCTCCATCCCATATACCGCATTCATTTGCAAGCATTGTATGTATACTAATCCCTTTAACCAGCGGACATCTGCGAGATTTCGAGATTCAGTCCGCCAATCCCCTTGGGTGGGTTAAAGGGCGAAATAGCGCCCTCAGCGATGCCCACCCTTGCTGTGGGCGCTTTTTCGTTAAAGAGTAAAAAAACACTTGACAAAACATAACTGGTATGATACAATACAATAAGCTACGATACGGAGTTTAATTACTACTGTAAAGTAAGCTAGCACATTGAGGTGAAAAAAATGATTATGATTATCGACAAAATAATGTCGATTCCAGATTCAGTGGGCATAATTCTTTGCCTATTGGTTCTGGGGACTTCTATTTATTTAGGCGTCAGCGAATGGCGCAAATTAAATAGAGAAATCTGTGCTCTTGAGAATAAGATTCAAGAGTACAGAAAAGCCGAAAAAGCTTTGAATCCGGCCTATAACGCGTTATTAAAACGCTATAGTGCGCTGGAAAAAAGCCGCAAGGCCATAGCTTACTTCGAAAACGGGCCAGAAGAGGCCTCAGACGAGGTGAAGCAAGCCATATTAAAAATATGGCAAAACAACCTATAAGGTTTTCGAACCTTAAGGCGGCGTAGCGGGACAAAAAGGGGTCTTATTCCCCCTTCCTCCCCCGCTACGCTGTAGAAAAATTACGGGCTAATCGGTAGAATTTATTCTGCCGATTGCCCTAGCAACACCGCCGCAAGGGGTGTTTTTTTATTGACTTTTTGTCAGTAAAGTGATAATCTATATATGCTTACTAATGGTGTTGACTTAAATCAATATCTTGTAAAGTATTATTAAAAATGAGGTGAAGAAATGGAAGGTTTGGGGTGGATATCCCAGGTGCTTTTTAGGGTCCCAATAGCGGTTTATTCCGCAATTTCTGGCATTTTGTTATCTCGTTGGCTAATTTATGGCTGGAACAGGCATAGATATTTTCAAAAGCCAACGTCCCGCACACCTGTAGCGCCTCCTAGTTTTGGGCGTATGGTTATTTATGCAGCATCTTTTTTTGTTTCGGCAGGAATAGAGGTTGGGTTAGTTAATCAACTCATAGGTAATCCTATCGCCGAGTTAATCAGCAAAACATTTATCGTCGGAGGTCTTTTTGTCATCTTGATGGTGGTCGCTGAAAGCATTAAAAAAAGAATTGAATCCAAAAAAACGAAAGGAAGTGATTAAATGAAACCCCTGGGCATATTTGGAGTTGCCTATCTTGGTAGCGGAGTCATTGAGTTTGTGTTCATGTTTTTGGTATACCGATACATGGAACTTCGTGACAACCTAGCCGAACGTAAGCAAAAACAAGCCTGGCAAGACGTCGAGGGCCACAGCCGCTATGAGGACATGTCAGAGAAGAACTAGGAAGGTGGGTCGTCTATGCAAATCATGTTGTATCTAGTAGTAGGGATAGTGGGCGCAGGAATGGTTATCGCTTATGCTTCTGCAATTTTTTGGAATAGGCTTAAGCGGCCAAGATTAGTATCGTTTTTTTCAGCCTGTTTGTCGCTTTTTGGCATAGCAACACTTTGCGTTATTCAGGACACAAGCATAGTTGAAGTGTCATTATGTGTGGCAATGCTATGTTGCTATTTCTACACCTTGTGGAAGATGCTTGGCGAAAGACAAGATATGGGCTTGGACAACACAAAGCTGACAAAATATTTGTATTTGTCCGCTTTTGTCCCTGTCATGATGTTGGTACTGCCCTATCTTGCCATTGGCCAGCAGCCCTGGATGGATAAGGCTTCAATGATCGTCGCCGTGTTTAGTCTAGGGTCCCTAATCTTTGCAATTGTTTTAAGTTGCAAAGAAGAGAAACAATAAACCAAACAAGCCCCCGCAGCCAGCGGGGGTTTTAAATTGGCCAAAAATCGACAAAGATAAAGTAGTTTCTCAAAGTTTTCTCAAAGGGCCTTCTCAAAGGGCCTGTCCCTTGTAGGTGTTATTTTGGCCTTTCTCAAAGGGCCTGTCCCGTGTAGGTGTTATTTTGGTACACTTATAAAAATCTGCGTGTTTAGCGCTTGTTGTTTTGAGATTCTACCATCTACCACCTACTAACTACTACCTACTATCTACTACCTACGAACTACTATCTACTAGCCTGTAGCTTGTCTCTTTAATATTCCCGGCGCAAAATTCGTCGATGATATTAAAAATACAAGGGATGATTGAATCTGTTAACTGTGCCGATTCGTCGGCACTAAATTTGCTCAGTACAAAAGATGCTTCGTCGCCTTTATGGCGGTTGTCGTTATGGGTGCCGATGCGGATTCGGGCAAAATCGGGGTCCAGATGGGCGTTTAATGATTTAATTCCGTTGTTACCGGCATCACTTCCCTGTTTGCGAACTCGGATAGTGCCAAACGGCAGGTCCAAGTCATCATGAATAACCAGCATGTCGCAGGATTTGTCGATTTTGTAAAAATCAATGATTTTGCGGGCAGATTCGCCAGTTTCGTTATAGAACGAAGTTGGTTTGACTAAAATCGTTTTTTGGCCTTCTACCGTGACTTCAGCTATCAATGCGGTAAATCTGGGCTTTTGGGTCCATGTAGCCCCCAGCGAGGCTGCAAACGCGTCTAGGACCATAAATCCGACGTTGTGTCGAGTACTTTCGTATGGTTTTCCTGGGTTTCCTTGGGCAAAGATTAGTTTCATGGGTTAATCCTCTAATTGATTCAATCGCTGGTTCGCTAACTTTTCGGCGTCCATTTTTTCTTGGTCCTTGCGGGCTTTTATCTGTTTTTCATCAATAAAGCTAAATTTAATTGGTGTTCCGGTGTAGTTATAGGTCTCACGGATTTGACGTTCCAGATACCGTTTGTATGACCAGTGTAAAAATTTCAGATTTGATCCATAAATAACAAACCAAGGTGGAGTCTTGTCAGTTTGGACAATGTAGCGCAACTTTGGATGGGTATTTTTAAGCCCTGCAGGTGGATGGCTGTGGATGGATTTTTGCAGACAATCGTTTAAAACGTGAGTCTTTGTCATCTGTTTGCGTCTGGCATCAATATCTAGTGCAAAATCGAATAATTTTGTAACATTTTGACCTGTTACGGCACTGGTAAAAATTAATGGTGTCCAAGGCACAAAATCAAAGACTTCGGCAATTCTTGGTGCCATATCATCCCTGGTATAGGCATCTTTGCCCTCGACACTGTCCCATTTGGTGATAACAATGCCCATTCCCTTACCGGCCTCGTCAATAATGCCAGCAATTCGTTGGTCCAGTTGGGTGTTATATTCGTTGGCATCCATCAGTAAAAAACAGATATCTGATTGTTCAATGGCTTGCAAAGTACGCAAAACGCTGAATTTTTCAATTCCGACTTCTTGGTGGCCTGGTTTTCGCATACCGGCGGTATCAAGTAATTCAATATCGCGACCGCCATATTTGACAGATACGCGGTTTACATCGCGGGTGGTGCCGGCGACATTGGCGACAATTGCCTGTTGTTTACCAGCCAAGGTGTTAAACAGATAGCTTTTGCCAACATTTGGGCGTCCAACCAAGGCAACTCGCAAAATGTCGTCAGGAATTTCTTCAGATTCGGCTGGAATCAGATAAGTAATTTCTTCTAACGTGTCGTTAATGCCAAAATTATGTTCGGCACTGGTGCGGATAATTTGTTTGATGCCTAGGCATTTAAACTCGTTTTCATGTAGTGATTCTTTTAAATCTGCTTTGTTTAGCAACAATATAACTGGTTTTTTGCTGCGCAAAGCTTTTTTGGCGATAAAACGGTCTTGGTCGCTTGGATATTGGCTGCTATCAACGACTACTAATATCACATCAGCGGTGTCGACAGCTTCGACGATTTGGTCTTGAATTGATGCCTCAAAGTCATCGTTTGGGTCCTTTAATCCGGCAGTATCAATCAACCAAAATGAATGTTTTTCGTATTCTACCCTACCCAGTACGTTGTCGCGAGTTGTGCCGGCTTCACGGGCGACAATGGCCTGCTGCGTGCGCATCATACGGTTAAAAAGCGAACTTTTGCCGACGTTCGCCTGACCGATAATTGCAACCATTGGTAGTTTTGATGCCATAACTGACGGTAATTATAACAGAGTTTTTATCTGTTGGCGAGCATAAGCGGTGTTAGTAGATAGTATCCATTAGGTAGTAGGAATCGCAGAGAAATGAAAAACCGGCAGTCAATAAGGTCTGCCGGTAAAATTATTTTTCGGTTTTTGAAATATTTTTATTGTCCAGACCCCGTAGTCTAGACTTGAGAATGAGAGCGATTTTGCTCTGTCATGAAGAATGTATAAGTACAGTGCCAACCAGGTTGCGTATTTTTTTGGTGCTAATATTACCAACACTTTTTGGAGGTCTAGATACTGGTTAATTTCACCTATTGCGCCAACAAAGTCAATTCCGTCGTTCTCTTCGTCAAAGATATCGCTACAAAGAAAATCGATATTATCAACTTTCGTAAAGAAATTTAATGAATTGACAATTTTTGATAGAGTAATGTCGCTTCCGGCAACAATTGTTGTTGGCCTACCTCGAATTTTGGTGTTGATAACATCGAGAATTCTGGAAAAATTTGGCTCTTTCAGGTGTGCGATGATTATAGTTTCTGTGGTAGAATCATCTTTCATAAATATCGCCTCTTTTGCTTGACCCTGGGTTGTGACGGTTCTTTTTCGCCGAATAACAACCTTAATAGCAAATGAACCATTGTTTTGCCACCTCTTCTATCAATTTTTGTTTACCGTTTGATACTACCTGTTGCGTCGGGACTGCTAAAGGCGTGAATTGTAGCGTACATTGCCAACAAGATTTCTTTTTCTGTTTCGGAACCTGGCATGGCGATGTTGTAGCTGGATATCATCTTTTTCTCGGTTTTAGGGTCCAAGGTTTGAATATTTGATATTGGAAAAACTGTTTCATCCGGAAAAGTGCGAAATTTGTCTTCGATTATCTTTACGTAAACCCGCAAAACATTGGCAATTTTAAGCACTCTTTCAGGCTCAAACATTGGCTTTGACAACTCCTTTTCTTCTGTTTCTTGACCATTCGGGTCCCATTCATTAAAAAAACCGCTAAGGTAATTAATGGATCCACTAAAGCTTCCTAACAATTGCCTCATTCCTTTCAATTGAATTTTTAAATATTGACCGCGATTTTCTCAATATTATTAATCGACAAAATCTAGGCAAATAATATCAGAAAAATCGTAGGATTACGAGCATAATCAATTTAGTAGATAGTAGAATCTTGGAAAATTAATACGCCGCGGATATAAAGTCCGCGGCGGTTGGTTGGATATTTCTGTTGAAAAATTGCTTTTTTTGGTCAGGTTTTATGGTGATTCTTGTGGTTGTTAAGCCATGTTTTTATTTCGGATAGTAAAATGCAGATTTTTGAAGGGTTGGTGCAGCGTTCGGCGATATTGAGGTAGCTTTGTTGGTCTTTTGCGGTCAGAGCTTGCGTTTGGGCTGCGGAAATACCAAAATCATCGTCATCTTTGTCTGTAATTCGGAATATTCCCAAGGCGTGTTTTGTCAATCTTTTTCGTAAACACTTAAAGTAATTCTTAAATTCCTTACCTTCAATTCGTTTTAGTAGCCTGATAGTAGAGTTAAGTGTCAGGGTAATGATGATATCGTCGCTGATGTTGTCAATGTGGTGCTCGACCTTATCTCGTTGTTGTTCGGTTTGGCTACTAAGCCACAGATCGAGCCCGTAACCGATGGTTTTGATTCCGGGAGCTTTTGAGTCAACAATATCGCCAATTTTGAACTCCAAGAATTCTTGGCAGTTGCGGACTTTACATGTTCCGTCTTTGGGGCACTTTTTCAGCATCGATTTTAACAACGCCAGATCTTCGGTCGACTCTGCCTCTATTAGCAATCGCCTATCGATCTCGTCGTCATAAATCGAACGCCATTGGTCGTCTGGGCAAGCAAAATACTGTCCAAAAATTTCTTGGCTGGTTTTGAGGTCCATTGCGCTTTTTGTAATAACTGGTTTTAGTCGAAGGATGACATTGAACCTGTCAATTTCTGCTTGTGTCAGGGTTCTGTGTAGTTCGAATGCCTCCAGGTCGGTTTTTACAGATTCAATTCTTTCTTTCATGGATTGCTTGTCGATGTCTAAAATCGCTTTTATCTCATCGGCAGTTGTTTCCATCGCTTTAGCAAGTTTGTCGATGCTTTGTTTTGAATAGCCAGACAGATAAACCATCTCCTTTTCATATTTTCAATAGATGTGAATATCCTCATTGGCCAATGAGGATATTCGTTGGCGAATGCAATCTTATAATATCAGCATAAAAAAATAATATCGAGCATAAGCGGTGTTAGTAGGTAGGAGGATAATAAGTCGCAAACCAATATCTACGGGTGACGCGAGTCGGGGCAACACCTAAATTGAGAGAATTTGTAATCAAATTTCGAAATTTAGGGGTGGAACGAGCGGCAGGACCCGCAAGAAAACAGTAAATTAGTAGATTGTAGGTAGTAGAAATTACGGGAAATTAAAAAGCAGCACTGGTATTGCTGTGCTGCTTAAGTTCGTTATCCTTTAATATCAAGCAATAATGTGGCTATCATTGCTCGGGCGGTCGATTGAACGGGCGCTTTGTTGTACGCCCATGCCAGCTCTTCTTCGCTGGAAAATATAAACGCTGCCAATAGGCACATCTCGTTTAATTCATCCTTAGCAATTTGTCTGTTTAACGGTTTATTGTCAAACCGCGGGCCTTTTAGTGCTCTTTTTGTAAGCACAATTTGTTGTTTCAAAAATCTTTTTGAGGTAATGTGCCGATTGTTGATGGTTGCCAATATATTTTTCTCGGAGTCTTTTAAAATATTTGCAACCAGTTTCAGTGTTGGCTTTGATGCTTTAATCTTCATTATTGCCATCCCTTTTATTTTTTGTGTTTGTTGCTGACAGTTTTGCCTTTTTCTGATTTTAAACGTGCGATTGATGAGAACCAGGGTGTGCTGTAGGCACTTAAGTTGTCTGTTCTGTGGCAGCCTGCGGTCCCATGACCGCTATGTTCCTTCTTTTTCGTTTTCGGAAACTTTTTCTTTTTTGCCATTTTTAACACTTCCTTTATTGTTTTTACTGGTAGATATTTCAATGGTCCAGATTCCGTGTTGATGATAGGCAAATGATATTGCTCGAGATACAACCGCATAAAAAAACACCGGAAACATTGTTGAGTATCTGTGGTAAGCATAAATAACAAAAACTTCTTTTTTATCCAAGTCGAATAGTATGTCCTTAACAGCTTCACAGTAATATTTGCCGTCATTTTCGCTGTCAAAAGTTTTTATAACATAGATATTCGGATCAATGCTACGGATAAAATTTTCGATCTCATCAGAAAAGTCTGAATCGTCAATGTCTTCGGGGATATACACGTCTACCGGTCGATCGTCGACAATGTTGTTTATTGCATTGATGGTTTCAAGAGAGTCTAGCTCGTCAATAAGTGCAATTACGATAGTTTCGGTCCTGCAACCCCTTTCCAATATCAACAACCCCTTTCATTTTTAGTTTGAATTTTTAAGGGACACTAGTCCCTTTTTAGCCACAGGGATAATGTAAAAATTATGATACCAGAAATTAATTGTTGTTGCGAGCATAAGCGACATTAGTAGGTAGTAGGTCGTATTCGCTGTCCAGCGAAAATAGATAGTAAAAACCGCAGGGAAATTAAAAAGCAGGACGGTATTTGTTGTCCTGCTTTGGTTGTTTCGCTTATGTTATTGATTTTAGGCGGTTTAAGACAAAAGTGGTCGATTTACCCTTAAACGGGCAGTCATGTAAAAGCTTTTCTAATTCCTCTTTTGTCTTCATTTTTTTTGCTGCGGCAAGGGCCATGCGGTCCCATACATTGAAATAATGGTTTGCGAGATCTTTTTTATTAAGGTCCTCTTGCACGTTAAGATACAGATATCTTGCGTCATGGATGTTACGCGGTTTTACTACGGTATCCAAATTTTTCATCCCCTTCATTATCATTGCGGTATTTGTTGATGGATTTTTAGTCCAAGATTCACAATTGGCCCCTTAGACTCGGTAATGACAACACAAATGTCTGCCAAGCATTGCAAAATACGATTTTTGGTGGTTTCGTTGTCTATATTGTTATTTGCATCTTGGTCAATTTCGGATTGCAGATATGCATGAACACCGTTGTCGCGTAAGTTGCTAATCAGTTGTGACGATGCTCTGTTGCATAAAATGCTGTTCAGCGGGAAAACACCAACTGAACGTTGTTTGGCGGTTTTTTGGATTGTTAAAATACTTTCGTCAATTTGTTCTTGCGTCTGGTTTTCTCTGATAATCCACAGTATATACAGCTTTTCTCCCATTTTCATCACCTTCCCTAATTTAATAGCAAGATTTTCAGATACCTTAGCGGGGCTAAAAACTGTAGATTCTCCTCCTTCACAAATATTTTGTTAATCAACTATTTTGCCTAAATCAAATAGACTTTGACTTATGTTAGTCTGTTGCTAATATATCTTGTCGCTTTGTTATTGTCAAATTATGAAAATATATCACCTAGTGAATATCTATAATCTCAAACTTGCCGGGCTGTATATCACCCAGTGAATAAATACCAAAATTTGTGCGATGTAACTTAGTGACAATATACCCAAGTGATTCAAATGTCCGCCTAATCTGGCGATTTCGGCCCTCGTGCATAGTGACAACCCAGCTTTTACGATCAGTTTCGTTCATTCTTTCTAGTTGAATTTTACTAGGTCCATCATCAAGCGTCACTCCATAATCGCTAATCATCTGTTGGTGGATGGGCTGAAGGTCTTTGTTTAACCTGGCATTGTAAATTTTTACCTTGAAAAAACTGGGATGAGTCATCTGGTAGGTAAAGTCACCATCGTTTGTTAGCAATATCAGTCCACTAGTGTTGCAATCTAATCGTCCAACGGTCTTAAGTTGGTGGTATTCTTCAGGTAACAGGTCGTAAATAGTTGGGTTAATGCCCTGCTGGCGTCGCGAACAGACATACCCAACAGGTTTATTAACAGCGATATATAGGTATTTGGTTTTTCCAGCGATTAATTTGTCGTCGACGGAAATCTTGTCGTCTTCATTATATCTAGCGCCTAAAGATGCAATTTTATTATTGATTTTAACCTTTTTATTATCTATCAAATTATCAGCTTCGCGTCGTGAAATACCTAGCGTCAAAGCCAGGTGTTTGTTTAGTCGAAGTAGATTTTGTGATTCGGGTTTCATTCAAGATACAGTATAACAGTTAAAAGCGTAGCAATCTATTGTTATTGAGATTCTACTACCTACTACCTACGACCTACTATCTACTGCTCGCTGCTCGGGCGGAGTTACAGGTTCCATTGTTCGATCTTTGAATACAGATGGTTCAACATGTTCAGACTGAATAATTGGTTCATGATTAGGTCGCATTTCGGGTGGCAGTGGCGCTATTGGTGGTTGCAGTGGTTCGGGTTTTACAACAGACTGGAATTGAGTTGGTGGAATAAATGTTGTTGGTGTCTGAGCAGTAGGTCGTTCGGGCACTTGGGCTGCTGGGTTTGGCGCGGCTGGTGCCATAGGGGCTGGCGATACAGCGGTTGATGCGCCATTTAGGACTTCTTTTACTGTTCGTACGACATCTTCGATGCCAACTTGTGATTTGACTAAATATCGATTAGCTCCAAGAGCTTCGCCACGCGATCTTTGCTCTTCGCTACTTAGGGCTGTCATCATGATTACTTTTACGTCTTTTGTTTCGGGGGTAGCTCGCAAAATATCCAGCATGTCAAAACCGCTAATTTTTGGCATCATTACATCACTCAGAATTAAATCAGGGCGTTCTTTGATGGCCATTGCAAGGGCTTCTTCGCCATCGCCTGCTGATACAATTTCATAGCCCTCTGCAACTAAACGGATTCCGTAAATCTCACGTAAGCTTTTATCATCTTCGACTAGCATTATTTTTGTCATACTATCTTCTATTGTAACTAAGTGCTATAAAAAATACCATAGTACTTACGTTTTCACTATTTTAACGTGGCGGAATGTATACAGCCTGTGTGCGTGCCCTTTGGGGCTGGGTGGGTGCATCTGCCGGTTTTGGTTGTTGCGTGGCAAGAGAGTGCTGCTGGGCCACGTAGGCGGCAATTTGCTGCGGTGATAGAGCTTGGCCACGTGGTACATTGTTCGTGGGCCGAATTATATCCATTGTTTGAGTTGTTGCAGTTTGTGGTTGTGGGGCGCTCGGCTGAGGTTGTGGTAGTGGCAATTGTTGTTGAGCTTTTTGTTGGTCTATTAAAGTCCTCTGTTCGGCTATAATAGTCGCTTGTTGGTTGCTAACTCTTGGTAAATCTACAAAAAAGGTGCTGCCAGCCCCTGGTGTGCTTTCGACCCAAATGCGTCCATTTAGCGATTCAGCTAACCTGCGGCTTAAATATAACCCCAAACCTGTTCCGCCAATTTCGCGCGTATCTTTATTGTCAATTCGATAGAATTTTTGAAATAAGTGAGGTATGTCTTCGGCCGATATACCGATTCCGCTATCTTGGACACTTATAACAACGTGGTCTTCACTGCCGACAACGTCAACGATGATACTTCCTTTCTGGGTGTATTTAATAGCATTTTCAATCAAGTTATCGATAATTTCGTGGAGGTGGTCGTTGTCCAGATTCACAGAATAGTCAGGTACAATATGCTTGACGTTATCGTCATCGGGTATTGGTTTAAAGATTAGTCTTAGGCCTTTTTCAGCGGCTTTTTGTTTAAAATTTTGGACAATGTTTTTGGTAAAGGTCACAATATTTATTAATTTTGGGTTATTTTTTAGTCTGCCGTCGTCTGCCTTGGATATGTCTAGCAAATCTTGGAACAATCGCCCAAGGTGTTGGGCAGATTGGTGCGCTTTGTTAAGGTATTCTCGAGCTCGTATGTCAATTTGGGCGGTCTGAGGGTTCATCGCAAGCCCAATATAACCTTCAATAGACGCAACAGGGGTACGCATTTCGTGACTTGCTGTACTAATAAACTCCGCTTGTTCACGTTCTTCGGATTTTTCTTTGGTGATATCGCGAAAAGTGGCGATTACGCCCGACCCAGCATCTCCTATTGGTGACACTACTAAAGAAATTATTATATTTTTACCACTTTTAGTCTCGAGTCCGATGTCGTTTATTCGGACTTGCTGATTAAAATTTAAAACTTGAGATATTGGGTCGTTAGGTCCATCAAACGGTTTATTCTGTTTGTCTGTTAGTTTTAAGACGGATCGGAAATTTAACGATACGGCGTCGTGCATGTTCCAACCTACAATATTTTGAGCCGCAGGGTTAATTAATTTGATAATACCAGTGCTGTCAATAGCAATAACACCATCACCAATGGCATTGATTATGATCTCGGATTTTTGTGTAAATTCATTAATTTCGTTATTTGTTTTTTGGTAGGTCGGCTCGTTTTTTATAGGTTTGTCGTCAGTAGTTTCTTTTCGCCAAATAATCATACTTGCAAATAATGGCAATAATCCGCCAGCAACGATTATTGTAATAGATTCGATTGACAGCGTGCCTACGTCAAGATATTGAAAAATCGAGAATATGCAAATTGGCAAAATTGTCGCTAAAATACCTAAAAATCCAAATAAGTAAGCAAGCAAGCTAAGTAACGTCCATATGGCGATGAACGGCGAAGACAGCCCGTTTGTTTGAACAATCAAAACAGAGACAATTGATAGTGTTAGTAAAAATATAGTAAAAGATATTAAAAATGGTTTTTTAGGTACCCATACGTAAACAATCACACACAATAGCGCCGTAACAGATGCAATTATTGTTGAAATTGCATCTACAACAAAGGGTGAGCTGACTTTTGGATTACCTGAAAGATATTCCCACAAAAAAATTCCGACAACAGAAATCGCCACCAAAAAACAAATTTCACAGACATGTCGGTGTAGTGAACGAGATATCATCAAAGATTTAATATTTTGCCCCCTATTTATTACAACTATTCATTAAATATTATAGTGCCTATGCTTGTTTTTTTCAATTTGCATTATTATCCTATTAATTTTGGTGGGTTTTACCATATAATGAAATTATAAGGTAAAAAATATGCTAACAAAATTAACAGATAGAATGTCGATAAATACTGAAAAGGCAGTAAATGTTGCTGGCGAATCAGTTAGTGAACATTCTAGATTTAGACGTTTTCAGCAAATTTTTATCATATTTTTTGTGTTTTCTATTTTTGGGCATTATATAGAAGTTGCTTGGGCGATTGTATTACAAGTCTTTTGTGGGTCCCGCTGGTTCCCTGTTCTTGCAGATATTTTGCCACTTGCTGCGCCATATGGTTTAGGTGCGGTGGCGTTAATTCTTTTTGTTTGGCCACTTATGAAAAAATATAATCACTACCCTATTCGTATATTTGCACTATCTGTTTTTGTGACTGGTGTGGTTGAGTTTTTGTGTGCATTACTGCTGGTAATATTGTATGGTAAAAACTATTTTTGGGATTATTCTAATAAATTTTTAAATTTGTTTGGTTTTATATGTTTGCAAAACTGTTTGTTGTTCGGCATAGCGTCAATGTTGTTTTTGTATTTTGTATATCCTCATTTTCAAAAATTTTCCGGAAAATTCAGTCGTCGGCAAGTGTCAGTATGTTTTTGGGTGCTGCTGTTTATGTATGTGATTAATATGGTCGCGGTTTGCATCCGCGAGTTCTTCTAGAATTATCTCATCTTGTAGGTATGTGAATTTATAGATATT
>CAZCIE010000001.1:22904-35052 GCA_964498955.1 uncultured Saccharimonas sp. (SeqCode)
ATACGGTCTCATCGTCTAACGGTTAGGACACCAGGTTCTCATCCTGGCAATTCGAGTTCGATTCTCGATGAGATCACCATAGAAAAACGCTCATTCTCACGGATGGGCGTTTTTCTTGTGTGGTGATGCTTAAAGAGCTTGATACTAATTGATGTTTCTACTACCTACTACCTACTGTCTACTGTCTACTACTTAGTCTTAGCTGAAATCAACGGTTCCGTAGGCATTTGGCACAGCTGTAATCCAAGTTTGGCCGCGGACAAGTGGGATTTCGACACCGTTTGCGTCGGCAAAAGTAATTTGTTCAAATTGGCTTGGCTTTGACCATGTGCCTTCGATAACGACTCCGTTTTGGAAGATTTTCGCTGCGCCACTGCCAATGGTGGTTATTTCTTCGTGGTTTTCTGGATACGGTGATGAGTTTTCTTCGACGTTCATCGCAATAACAACGCTTGGGGCTATCTGGCTGCCTGCAGTATCTAGGTGTGGTGCACCGGCTTGTGACCTAGCGTACGTGTTGGTTGCGGCATCGTATATGTATGAGCTGTCAAAATCGAATCCGCTAATGTGAATATTGATATTGGTTGCGGCTGGGAATGTTGGTGTGGCGGTGGCTGTGGTTGTGTCGGTGGTCGTTCCTGTCGTTGTAGATGGCGCTGTAGTTGCGGCTGTCGGTTTAACTATGGCTTCACGCTTAAAACCGGTAAATTCAGAAGTTGTATATCCTTTTGCTGCGTTCAGCTCGTCAAGCCTGGCCGAGCTGGTGAATGCATCGTCTGGGTTGGTTCGGCTGGGGTCGCGCCACGAAGCGCTATTGTTTAACATTTGGTCCAGGTCGCGATAATTGCCGTTACGAATTTCGGCTAGTGCATCAATATTACCGCCATAATGGACAATTCCAGCATTAAAGGCTGCTGCCCAGCTGATGTAGTACATTCGGACGCTGCGAATTGGCCCAATTAATTCTGGTTTATCACTTTGGAAAAGGGCTAGGAAGCGTGTAATGCCGCCTTCACAAATTGCTTCAAAAACTACTCCAGCGCCTTTTAGGCCAGCTTGAGGTCTGGCGCCATATGTGTCATTTGGTATCATAACGGCTGTAACTGGGCCGGTTGATAGTTCTTTGGTGGCGACTTCAACACCTGTAAGTGGTGAGTAATATTTAATCGGTTCGGCCTTCTTTTTGGAGTTTGTCTTGCTGGTGGACGAACCGTCAGCATTTTTCGAGGTGTTTGACAGTACTGCAAACGATATGCCACCGCCAATGACAAAAGCGGCAATTATGCAAATAGCCCAAAACTGTTTGCGGTGCGTTGATGCCCAATTGTTAATGTCAGATATAAGTTTAATATTAGTGAATTTTTTGAGGTGTGATTTAGTTGTATTCATAGCTTAAGTAGTATTATAACAGAATGGAATTGTAGATGGTAGCCACCGCCTTTGGCGGGGTTCCTCCATAGGCGGGAAATAATCTATAAATCAATAGTGGCTTGAAGGCGTAATAGTACCTTTTCGCGTCCTAGTGTGGCCAAAGTGTCATTTAATGCTGGGCTGAATGGTGCCCAAGATACGGCGATGCGGATTAGGCTAAATAATATGCCTGGTTTTTGGCCAGTTTTTTCAAGTAGCGCGTTAAGGGTATTTTGTAGTGATTCGGGGTCAAAGTCACTTACGGAAAGTGCTGATTTGGCGGATTCAAGTAGTGATTTAATCTGTTCTGGCGGCAATTTGCCTAGTTGATTATTGTTGGTTATCATTGAAAAATCAGGTGTTGGTTCACCGAAGAAATAAGATGTCATTGTTGGAATATCTGCCAAAGTTTTCAATCGGTCTTGGATTAATGCCAGAATCTTCTTTTTTTCGTCATCACTTGCCTGCGCGGCGGATTCTGGCCAAAAACTAGCTGTTCGGTCATATAAATCATCAAGTGATAGTTTGCGAATCCATTGACCGTTCATCCATAACAGATGCTGAGGGTCAAATTTCGCACCGCTTCGGTGTATTCGTTCCAGACTAAATTTCTCAATTAATTCGTCGATTGAAAATATCTCTTGTTCTGTTCCGTCATTCCATCCCAGACTAACTAAAAAATTAATCATTGTTTCGGGTAAATAACCCTCTTTTCGGTATTCTACCAGGCTTTTTGCTCCATCCCGCTTACCGAGCTTTTTGTGACCATCAGGTGCCATAATATGTGGCATACAGACCAAAACTGGTGGTTTAATTTCTAATGCATCATAAAGAGATAAATATTTTGGAATTGATGGGATATATTCGAGTCCGCGCATAATGTGGGTAATGTTCATTTCAGCATCATCAACGATATGGGCAAAATTATAAGTTGGCAAACCGTCGCTTTTAATTAAGATAAAGTCGTCCAAAGCTTCTGGGCCGGCTGACAGGT
This sequence comes from uncultured Saccharimonas sp. (SeqCode), assembly GCA_964498955.1. Lineage (GTDB taxonomy): Bacteria > Patescibacteriota > Saccharimonadia > Saccharimonadales > Saccharimonadaceae > UBA1547. Next base: position 25,309 of record CAZCIE010000001.1, read on the forward strand.
CGCCCATAACAGGGTCATGCCATGAATACCGCTTAATATTTGGGACCTTAAAGCGTAGCGGCATTGTGCCGTCCCAAACTGGAGGATTCTCTGGTCTAAAATCACGATATAAGAAGGCTTTTTTGTTAGCGGCAGCAGATTTGCGAAATTCTTCAACTTGTTTTTCGGTGTATGGGTCAGCGTACGCCAGGCCCTTGTCAATAAGTTTTTGGGCCCATTTTAAGTAATGCTCTTTCCTCTCGGTTTGAATGTATGGTCCAAAGTTTCCGCCTATGTCTGGACCTTCATCCCAATTTAGACCTAACCATTTTAATGAGTCATATATTAAATCGGTTGCGCCTTCGACTAATCTAGCTTGGTCGGTATCTTCGATTCTTAAAATAAATTTACCATCGTTTTGGCGTGCTAAAAGCCATGGGAACAATGCGGCACGGATATTCCCAATATGGATATACCCTGTTGGGCTTGGTGCAAAACGAGTTCTGATTTCTGAATCACCATACTTTGGTTCAACTTCTGTCATATTGTATATATTATATCATCTGAGGTAATAATTTATAGAATGGAATTTAGGATAAAATCTAAATAATATTTTTTGCCGATAATTTTACTACCTACCACCTACTACCTACCACCTACTATCTACCACCTACTACCTACAACCTACAACCTACAACCTACTACCTACCCCTCAGAGGCTAGTGGCAATTCGGCGAATCTGGTCGCTAGAAAGGGGTGCGTTGCCAGATATGGTGTATAATATTCCGCCGTTAGCCCACATTGCATTGTCTTTGTAAGTAAAAATAGTCAAACCGCGCTCACTTGTTGTGATTACTTCACTATCAGCTTCTTTTTCGGCCTTGATCTTGACGGCACTTGAATCTAGACCACTTTTTGATTGTTTGATTACAAATTCACTATCATCAGTTTTTGAGTGAAAGTTTATTGTCACCATATCGCCATTGTATTTTACCGGGCCACTTAAACTATAACCGTCTGGACAATACTCTGGGAATGTAGCATTAATTCCTGCTTGGGCGCTAGCTACTTTTACAGATAGATTTGGCATAAATAAGTAAAATAAATATCCAGAAATAATAATTACTAAGATACTAACAAAAGCTAATATTGAAATTTTTAAACCGCGTTTCATTGTTTTTTTGTCGGGAGTAGTCTCGCTAGCAGAATTTTTTAAAGCTTCGGCAATTACTTCTTCTTTTCGAGCTTTTGCTGTTTTTGAGGATACTGATTTTATGGTTGATGGCTTTGATAGTTGTCGCTTGGTTTCGGTTTTGGCAATAAGGGGGTGTTTAGGCGATATAATATTTTTTGTTGAGGATCCAGCCGTTTGCGCTGGGGTGTTTGGGGTTGTTCTGGTACCAAAGTGAGAAATACTTTTGCTACGAGCAATGTCCATGGTGCGACCAACCTTGCGAGCGAGTGTTACCCCGCTTTTAAGGGACTTTTTGGCGATATTTTGTAATGGCTTGGTATTGATATGAGTATGGTTTGTGACATTAGCTAGTTTTTCGGGTACTTTTTCAATTGGCCGCCCAGTAGTGCCGTCATATCTTTGACCATTTATTATTACTACATCTTTATTCTTCACTTAATTTGTCCCCGCAGTTTTTTTGCTATGTTGAAAATAACATAACCAATACTAATATCTTAGGCAATTTTATTGAATTATACAAGGTTTTGACATATAAATGGTATGATTTGATATAATTAGAGACAGACTATGCATCACTTATCAAAAAAAAAGAAAGAGTTAATACGAAGAATTGTTGTTTATATTTTTATGATTGTATCGGTTTGTGTGACCGTTACACTAATTACTTTATTAGTTTTAGGTTTCAGATTTAACATTTTTGATGGTCAAGTCGAGCAGTATGCGTTTTTGCAGTATAGCTCGGTCCCGTCCGGCGCTACTGTCACAGTTGATGGTACAAAGGTTAGCGCAAAAACGCCGACAAAAAGTTCCGTAAAAGCTGGGTTGCACCAGATAGAAATGAAAAAGGATGGATATAAAACGTGGTCAAAATCAATTGACGTAAAGGCAGGGACCTTAACATGGTTAAGTTATGCCTTATTAATCCCTAAAAACCTATCCGTCGAGACTGTTGAGAACATAGATCAAGTATACTCGTCGCTGCCTACCCCTAAAAGTAAAGGATTAATTATTCAATATCGCCCTGATGCACCTTTGTTTGAATTAGTGGATGTTACATCAAATAACCCAAAAATCACAAAAATATCTATTCCTACATCTGCCTATAGTGATTCTTTAACCGCTGACATTCAGCATGGTTTTTTAATGAAAAAATGGGATGAGTCTGGACGATATGTAATTGTTAAACATACATTTGGCGACAAATTTGAATGGTTGGTTTTTGATACTCAAAACCCAGCACTTTCTAAAAACATATCTTTGACTTTTGATATTACAATTGAGTCAATCGACTTTTCAGGGACAAGCGGAAATAATTATTACATAATCCAAAACGGTGATGTTCGCAAGCTTGACATGGCGGCAGGCACAATATCAAAGGTCCTTGCTAGCAATGTCAGTAGCATGTTTGTATATGAGGCGAATATTGTAGTATATGCCGGCAAACCAACAAACGGGTCTGAGGGCAGCATAATTGGCGTTTATCGTGACGGGGATGAGTCTACTTATGTAATCAGAACATTGACTAACGTTAACACTTCTTCGATTAAAATTGCTACAACCAATTATTTTAATCAAGATTATATCGCTTATTCTGACGGCCAAACAATTAATCTGATAGGTGGAAAATATCCTAATAACTTTGGGGATAGTACTACAACCCTAAGTCCTGTGACTTCGTTTACTATTAGCGGTGATATCATTAGTCTAAGTTTTAGCTTGACCGGTCAGTATGTTATGGCTCAGTCTTCTTTGTCTTTTTCAAGCTACAATATTGAATACCAGATTTTAAATGAAGTTAATAATAATTGTACGGATGTAAAATCACCTGTTGAGTGGCTCGATGAAAATTATGTCTGGTCAACCTGTGGTAACTCGTTAATTATTCAAGAATTTGATGGCGCAAATGCTCATACGATTAATCCCGTATTGTTTGGTCAGTCAGTAGTACTCACTCATAATGGGCGCTATATCTATAGCATTAATAAAAATGATACTGGCTACGATTTGCAACGAGCCAAGATTATTCTGTCCTAGCTGTTCTGCCTAGCCTATCACGGTACAGACACTATTAGTCAGTGGCCCTGTTGGCTATTAGTATTTTTGGTTTTTACTATCTACTACCTACCAAATTTTCCAAATAACCATTCAAGAAATGTCGGCTGGTTACCCGGCATCTTATTGACAGAATCAGATGACGAGTCAGTTGTTGGTGCGGCATCGGCGTTACTAGGACTAGGGCTGACTTGCTCGGCTATGACAAGTAAACGACTATCTGCTGTACCGATAGGTACGCAAGTGATAAGAGTCATAACCGGTTTTGTTGTTGGGTATACCAAGGCGGATACGTCATTTGGTCCAACGACTTTTGTCTCGTTAACAATATAGGTATAACGTTTAGACTGATAGTTTGCATAAATTGTGTCGCCAATAGTTAGCTTTTCAAGTTGGACAAAAATAAATTTATAATCGCCACTACTTAGCAGGTCGCTGCTACTGTGGCCCGAGATAACAGTGTTGCCAATTTGTCCAGGATGGCTATTAGCACCAGGTATCGCAAAATGTGCTACTCCATTAGCCATGGCTCTCATTAAAGAGTCATTATCGTTACCAATATCATAAACAACTGGTACGTCTACGTTTATCTTTGGAATGATTAATCTGGGGGCTGAATCGACAGTCAAATCAGCACTAGGATCAACAACGATGTTTTGGACGTTAATACTGCCTGGGCTAACATATGCGACTACACGACCAATTATCAAGTTGTTATATTGCATAAATAAAAATAATAAAATAACAATAAACCCTGCTAGCAGTGGCTTATAATGGCGGCTTTTACGTACTTTTTCGGCCGATTCAGTGACTGTAGACAACAATTTTTCGCGAATTTCGCTAACTGCTCCTTTTTCATCAGTAATATTGTTGCCTAATGGTTTTTCGTTGCTGTCGTTGTATATAGACCCGTCGGTGTATTTTTTTGAATAATATCCTTCATAATATTTTTGATAGTAATCTTGCCAAGCGCTGTGATATTGTTGCCAATTATTATCTTTTGATTCTGTGGATTGGGCATTTTCATTTTTTTCAAAAATATCATTAATTTTTGAGCGCAATATATTTTCCGCGGCTTGTCGCGTTGGGTCTAGCTGTTTGGATGTTGAATCTTCACTTTTATCATTTGGTTTCATATCTATAGATTCCCACTTGCTTCTATTGTATAATACTACGGTGACGAATGCTATAAAGCATTAGTTTGTATCTTGTTTTATATTTTGTGCCGCGATGATGGAATGTTGTAAATCCTGAGCTTGTCGAAGGAGTAGACATCTAGAATTATTAATAACTTGTTGGGCGAGTGGCGGAATGGTAGACGCGCTAGACTCAAAATCTAGTGTTCGCAAGGACGTGGGGGTTCGATACCCCCCTTGCCCACCAAGTTTTAAATAATTCAATTTATAGACTCACCCTATTATACGATTTGTTTGCTATCTTACGCTTATCACCTACACCCACTTATCAACTTATTAGTTTTTAACAAGGCTAGCCGTTACTGATTCAAGTATCTTTGATGGGTTCCATAACCAATAAACAGCAGCATTTGTAGCTGTTTTACCTCGCCAGACGTCCATTGGGTTAGTGCATGGGGTGCTTGTTACTTCCCCGCCATACGCTACCAGTAGCGTGTCATTATGAAACACCATCAGCGCGATTGGATAAGTAATTGTGAATTTATGGATAGCCTCTACCAGATTAGTTAACTGCATGCTAAATGTTAGAACTTTGGGATAATATACCGCCGAAAATAGTTTTTGAAGTTGCGCAAACGACGATACCAGTAGCGTGTTGGGTCTATCAACAAGTGTTTGGCTGCTACTTTTTAGTAAATCAATGGCATCACGAGTAATAATTAGCGGACCATTATATTTACTGACAAATTTTTCGTACAAAACGGCAGTTTCGCTGTTTTGTCCCGTATCTCCAATCAATAAAAGTCCAGTTGCCCAGTCTCCGATTGCCTTCAATTCATTGATGGCCTCTGCCCCAAGTCCCCCCGATGGATTAGTTGCGCCATATATTACGTCTGTCATGGCTGGTGGAATAGATTTTTTTAGCGCGTCGGGTAGTAGTACTCTGACTTCACCTACTCCAGTCCCAAGTGCTGTTTGGTAACTTTCGGCAATACCAGAAAAACCTAATTTACTGCCACCAATAATCCCCAGTCGTCCTGCTTTTGACCTTTGCTCGGGCTTAGACCACTCTATATCTGGGAATAGTGGTTTGTCAGTGGTTTGTTGTCGCCAATAATTTAAGTTTTCCATATTAAACCTGCAGTTCGATGCTGATCGGACAATGATCAGACCCCATAACTTCGGGGTTTATATCGGACTTAGTTACAGATTTTGTTAACGATTTGCTGGTCAAGGCGTAATCAATCCGCCAACCAACATTCCGGGCGCGGGCATTCCCCCACTGGGTCCACCAGGTATATGCGTCGGCTCGATCAGGATACTTTAAACGGAATGTGTCACTATATCCTGCAGCAATAAATGCGTCGAATCCAGATTTTTCTTCATCTGTAAATCCATGTTTGCCTTTTTTAGACTTAGGATTTGCTACGTCCATATCTTTGTGGGCGACGTTAAAATCACCGACTAGCAGTACTGGCTTTAATTTTTCTAGATATTTGATATGTTCTAGTACTGCTGGGTCCCATTGTTTATGGCGGAGTGGAATTCGTGATAAATCTTCCTTGCTGTTTGGCACATAAATTGTGACAACCCATAGTTTTTCGAATTCTGCAGAGATTATTCTGCCCTCACGCATTGGGTCTCCATATTTATCATCCTCAAGATGATATTTTTCGGCAATTCCATCCGCAAAACCGTTTAAAATCGAAATTGCTTTAGTTTTACTGAATATCGCGACGCCGCTATAACCAGGTCTTTCGGCATCGTTCCAGTATTCGTTATATTCGGGCAAGTCAATCGCAGCTTGACCTTGTTTGGCTTTTGTTTCTTGCAGACACAAGATATCTGGTTGGTAATCGGTAATAAATTTTTGAAACGCTCCTTTATTCAAAGAGGCGCGTATACCATTAACATTCCAAGAAAATATCTTCATTTCATCGCTTTCTGAGCTTCGCGTTCTTGGTCGCGACGTTTCATTGTTTCGCGTTTATCATACATTTTTTTACCCCTACCGAGGGCAATTACTACCTTTATATAACGACCCTTAATTAAAAGTTTTGTGGGTACAATACTCATGCCGGCTTGTTTGCGAGCCTGTAGATTAGTGATTTGTTTGCGACTGGCTAAAAGTTTACGCGGCGATGTATCGATTGTCCGATTGCCGACCTTGCCTTTTTCGTTAATCTTTAAACTAAAACTAGCATTGTTTAACCAAAGTTCATCGTTTCGGATATTTACATACGAACCTCTTAGTTGAATATGGCCATCACGAGCAGCTCGTGTTTCGGGACCGGTCAAAACAATCCCTACGACTAAATCTTCTTCCAAAGCATAGTCAAAAGAAGCTCGTCTATTAACGATAGAATTTGGTTTTTTGATGACCTTCTTTTTCTTGTTCATAGCTTTATTCTATCAGATAGATGCTTACAAATGAATTAAATAAGTTGTCTAGGTGAATATTCATAACGATTGTGATAAAATAAAGATAATTATGATTAAAAAAATACGAGTAAACATGGTTTCAGAAAGTGAAATATCTGTTCAGGGTCATGGTGTGCATACTGCATATGAAGAAATGGCTTCGGCGCTCGAAAAACGTGATGATGTCGAGCTTATCAGGGGAAAATTTGGCGAGTTAATAGATTGTGATGTAATTCATTTTCATACAATCTTTCAGCGTACTTGGCGAAAATTATTTCAAAAAGGTCCCAAAAAAGTCGTCTCGGCTCATATTGTGCCAGCTTCATTTATTGGATCGATCATATTGGCAAAATATTGGTCATTTGCTGCTCGTTGGTATATGAGTTGGTATTATAATCGTGCCGACAAGGTATTGGCCGTATCTGGCATGGTGGCCGAAGCGCTGAATAGTGAGCTAAAGGTGCCAAAATCCAAGATTGAGACTTTTTATAATACGATAGATATGGGACGATATGTTTCGACCGATAAAGAACGACAGTCGTCTCGAAAAAAGTTTAGTTTAAGCGACAATTCATTTATGGTTCTTGGGAACGGCCAAGTCCAGCCCCGAAAGCGTCTAGATATTTTTGTAAAAATGGCCAAAGCCTTGCCTGACGTAAGATTTATTTGGATTGGTGGTATTCCTTTTAAAAAACTAGGTGCAGATTATAATCATATGCAAAAGTTAATGAATAATATTCCCAAAAATATGACTATCACCGGTGTTATTGATCACAAGCTTGTTCGCGATTATATCATTGCAGCCGATGTATTTTGCTTGCCGGCCGAACAAGAAAACCACCCAATGTGCGTTCTAGAGGCTGCAAGTGCTAACCTGCCTATTATCTTGCGAGATATTCCAGAATATCATGATACTTTCAAAAAAGACGCAATTTTATGTACAGATGACACTTTTGTTGATGCGGTAAAGCGGTTAAAGTCAGATAAAAAATTTTACAAGGACCAGCAAGAAAAAACAAAAGCTATTGCAGGACGCTTTGATAGTTCAGTTGCCGCCAAGCGATTAGTCAAGATATATAACGATTTAATAAACGAATAGTACGATGAGAATAGCAATTTTTACCGATACATATGTACCAGATAGAAACGGTGCATCAGCTAGTATTGACAATTACACCAGATTAATGGCAGACGATGGCCATCAGATAATTATATTTTGCCCAAAATGTGGTCGATATCGCGACAAAAAGTACCCAAATATTATAGTTAAAAGGTATAAATCAATTACGGCACCATCCTATAAAGATTTTAAGTTAGCCCTACCTTTCATTTGGACGGCTGTAAAAGATTTGAAGCAATTTATGCCGGACGTGGTACATATCCAAACGCCACTTGGAATAGGCTGGATGGGTATTTGGGCTTCAAAAATTTTAAAAATGAAAAATATTCAAACATATCATACCTACATCCCTGATTTTTTGGTATATGTCCAGCCTAAATCATTGCTAGGCATTAATAAAATTACAAGCTTAATTAGTAGCGCTAAAATGGCAAAAGAGATGGAAAAAACTGACATAGACAAGGACCGTTACGAGAAAACTGGCATAAAAACATTACTTGAGAAAATTGCGAATGATCGTAAAGTCGAAGAAGAAAAAAATAAAACTAGTAAAATAAATGAACGGTTTGGCCGCCAATACACAAGGATAGTTTATAATAGGGCCGATTTGGTGTTAACGCCATCACTCGCTATGAAAAAAGTTTTAAAAAAGCAAGGTGTAGAGCCAAAAGTTGAAGTAATGAGTAATGGTATTGATTATGACTTTTTTAAGAAAAAAACTGACTACACTCTGCAGTACCATATTGTAAATATTGGCAGGCTTGGGTTTGAAAAACGTGTAGATATTGTTATACAAGCTTTTGCAGTAGCTTTTCAGTCAAACCCAAAACTTCGATTGGATATATTTGGGGATGGTCCAGCCAAAAAATCTTTACAGTTGTTAGCAAAAAAACTTGGAGTTGGAAAACATATTAAATTCTTTGGTGTTTATGATATAAAAAATATTTCGCAACAACTGTATAAGTATGATTGTTTCGTCACGGCTAGCCCGATAGAGACAGAAGGCATTGTTATTTTAGAAGCTATGGCATCGGGCTTGCCAATTTTAGGTGTCAGAAAACTAGCAGTTCCAGATATTATCAAAGATAGCAAAAATGGCTATTTATCTAGGCCATCAGATGTCGAAGGTATGGCAAAAAACATGCTAAAAGTTTTAGAAAGCAAAAAAGTTTTGGAAAGAATGGGTAAAAATGCGTTAGCGGTTGCAAAAGCCCATGAAGTCCGCATATTAAAAGAAAAATTGCTAAGTTTTTACGAACAGATATCCAAATCATAGTTAATAAAAATCTTATCTGTTATAATTTCAATGCAATGATTGCTGATATCACAATATCCGAAAAAAGTTTTGGTCCCAAGATTCTAATGACTGGGATTAAATTTAGTATTGATGATAAAGAAAAAATCGGCGTTGTCGGCCGAAATGGCGTTGGCAAGACCACCCTATTTGGCATCTTGAACGGTACGGACAAAGACTTTTCTGGTGAGATTGTTTTTCGGCGTGGCACAGTAGTTGTATCGACTGCCCAAGAATATCATGGTGTTGGTGACAAGACTGTGTTGCAGTATATTTTGTCAGGTCTGCCCGAATATACAAAACTCAGCCAAATAATAGAGACATATCCCGCAACTATGGGCGACAATATGCGTAAAATTGATGAATATTCAGTAGCACTTGGCAGATTTAGTGATAAGGGATTTTATCAAATTGAGGAAAAAATTGAACGTGAACTAGACAACTTCCAACTTCCAGGTGTGGCACATCGACAGTTTTCAACTTTATCTGGTGGTGAAAAACGACTTGTCGAAGTAGTAAAAATTATGCATAGTGATGCTGATTTAGC
>CAZCIE010000001.1:35062-36109 GCA_964498955.1 uncultured Saccharimonas sp. (SeqCode)
GCCAACAAACCATATGGATTACATTGCAAAAGCTCAATATATTGATTGGATGGAATCGGCGCACGAGGCAATGTTGGTCATTACTCACGACCGTGATGTATTAAGCAAAGTTGATCGGATAGTCGAACTAAAAGACGGTGAATGTGTTAGCTATAAGGGTAATTATGATGCATATTTAAAGCAAAATGCAGTTAGCACTGGTACGCAAATGAACGATTTTGAAATGATCGAAAAGCGGATTACTAACCTGAAAGCAAAAATAATTGACTACAGGCGCCTAAAAGAAAAAGCTCGTAACCCTGCAACAATTCAAAATTTTAAGCGTCTAGAAAATAATGCTCGGCAGGAACTAGCTGAATTGCAAGCAAAAGAAAAACCAACTTTTTGGATTGATAAAACCTCTGCTGAAAATCTAAATTATAAAGTTGCTGCGCAGTATGATAAATTTAAGGCAAAAAACATTCGTATGGACATCAAGTCCGAAGAGTCGCGTAGCAAGCATATTTTGGTTACAGCACGAGACGTATCGCTGGGCTATGATGATAAACCATTATTTTCGGGTGTTAATATTGACCTACGTGAAGGCGAAGCCCTTGAACTTCGTGGCCGAAATGGTTGTGGTAAAACTACGCTAATCAAGGCGCTGTTAGGCGATAAAACCCCCACCCTATTTGCAGGTGAACTGGCAATCGACAAAAATATTCGAATTGGTATATATGAACAAGAAGTAACTAGCAAATATTTAAATTTAACGCTTGAAGATGCAATCGAGCGAATGTATCTGGACCGTAAATTGCCAATATCTACATCAAAGATACGCAGCCTATTAAGTGATTATTTGTTTGTCGAAGGTGATGGTAAGATATCAGTATCTGTTCTTTCGGGTGGCCAAAAAGCTCGTTTTCAATTGATAACAATGCTTGCCAATAACCCGCAGTTACTGATTTTGGATGAACCTACCAATCACTTAGACTTACCAAGTATTGAAGAATTAGAGACGGCGCTTGCAAAATATTCTGGTGCGCTGCTTTACGTTAGCCACGATGG
>CAZCIE010000002.1:0-28508 GCA_964498955.1 uncultured Saccharimonas sp. (SeqCode)
TAATACCCCGCAACTAGGCGGGGTATTAAAGTAATCAGATTAAGGATTTTATTTCTCTTCTTTAACAGAAATATCAATTTGTGAATGAAGAATGTCTTGGATAACAAAACCTAGGATGGCACCGATAATTGGAGCGACAATATAGACCGCAATTGGCCATAGTTTGAATGTGATGCCCGCTGCTGCAAATGCAACTGCTGGGTTAAAGAACACCAAGCCCGTGCCCATTGAGGACAACATTATGTATGTGATAAACATCGCAATGTATAATGCAAAACCGTAGGCTAAGGCACCATTAATTGCTGGCTGATTGTTCTTTTTAAATTTTAATGCGGCTGCAAGCCCGAATGCTAAAATTGCTGCGCCTAAAATTTCTGCAAAAAATACAAACCATTCTTTGCCAGTTGTAAGCGCGGTTGCCTTAAACACTGATGGTGCTGATGTCATAGCTGCATTTGCTGCGACTGTGCCTTTTGCATAAGCTGAAACTACAGTCCAAGCAGCGGCTGCCCCTAACAGTTGGGCTAGTAAAAAACAAACGGCTTGCGCTGATTTTATTTTGCGTGTTACCCAAGCAGCGATTGTCAAAGCTGGGTTGACTGCTGCACCGGTAATACCACCAATTATTAGCGCAATACCAATTAGCGCAAACATTGCATATCTTGGATCACCTTGAGTGCCCATATAAAATGCGACAAACATAAATGTGCCGATAAACTCTGCAATAAATGCTGCAATTAGTTTACTGTTTTTAAAGTTTACTGTTTTGTACTTGTTTAGCAATGCTTGACCTCTGCTGACTTTAGCTACTTTCGATGATGCAGCTGTCTTTGAAGTTACTATTGATACAGGTTTTTTAACAGTCGTTTTTTTAACCGACTTTTTGGCTGATTTTTCTGCCATAGATTTTTCCTCCTTAAGTGAAATATGTTTATAGTATAACACAAAATAAAAAACTTAAAATACTAGTGATATAATAAAATACATTGAAAGGACAAAAAATGGCGTTATTTATTAAACAACAAGATGATCGGACAGAGTTACAAAATCGATTAGCGACAGAGTTGCAAGAAAGGGCTAGGCAGCGTGCAAAAGATACTGATATGCCAGATGGTGTTAGTGATTCTCAGTATATTAAGGGCACAAAACAAACAACGAGTTTGGCATGGGTTTGGGTAATAATAATAATTGTTGCTGCTGTCCTGGTAATTTGGCTAATATCAATTGGGGTGGCAAAATAACCATCATTTAGCGTATAATATAAAACAGTTATGCAAAATATTGAAGATGTTCGAAGTGACTTGATAAAGAAAATTAATGTTAGCGATAATCCTCGTGAACTATTAAAGTCGCCAGAATTAAAACAACTCTACGGGGCAATTACTACTTTGCCGATCGAAGATCGAGGCTCATACGGAAAGCAAATCAATGAACTAAAGATTGACTTGAATGTTTATATTGATAAAAGAGAGCAGGAGCTACAAGATTCTGAGATTGAAGCAATCGACATAACTGCGCCTTGGGATATTAATTCTGAGAAACCCGCGCTGTTGCCAGTTGAAAGCGGATCTTTGCACCCATTAATGACAGAACTCGAGAACGTTATCGATATATTTACTAGAATGGGGTTTGAGGCAATTGAGTCAAGGCAGCTAGATGACGATGACCATATGTTTGGTACGCTAAATTTTCCAGACAATCATCCAGCAAGGGACGGCTACGATACTTTTAGGACAGAGGAAGGCTTTATATCCCCAGCTCATACATCGACAATGCAAAACCGTATATTGAAAAGCGGCAAAGCAAAACTAGAAGCTGGCGGCCAAATTGCTGCCATTAGTTACGGCAGGGTATTTCGAAATGAGGATATTGATGCTACCCATGAACATACGTTTTATCAGTATGAAGGTGTTTTTGTTAGTTCAGACGCATCGCTTGGCCAGATGATAGGGACGTTGCGTAATTTTTTTGAATCTTATTACGGACAAAAAATATTAACCAAAACACAGCCGGCATATTTTCCATTTGTTGAACCAGGATTAGAATTTGTAATTGAAAAACCAGCAGTAATTGGCGGAAAACCAGGAGATTGGCTTGAGATGCTGGGATGTGGTATGATCCATCCAAATGTTTTAAGCGCTGCGGGTATAGACCCAGCAAAATACCGAGGTTTTGCCTGGGGTGGTGGAATTGAACGATTAGTTATGTTGAAATATGGCATCGAGGACATCCGCAACTTTGAATCAGGGAAGCTTTCATTTATGAGGGAGTTTATATGCTAGTATCATTAAATTGGTTAAAGAAATTTGTTGATATTGACGTATCGGCCCAGCAGTTAAAAGTTTTAATTGGTTCACGATTGGTTGAAGTCGAAAATATTGTTGATATTGGTCAAAAGTACAAGGACGTAGTTATAGTAAAAGTGATTGAATCTAGTAAAATGGAAGGTTCTGACCACTTAAGTGTAATAAAAATCGATGATAATGGCGTCGTCTCAGACATCGAACGAGACGAAAAAGACTTGGTCCAGGTTGTTTGTGGTGCACCAAACATGAGAGCAGGAATAACAGTCGCATGGCTACCTCCAAAATCGGTCGTGCCTGACACATACGGCACTGCCGACCCATTTGTATTAGACGCCAGGAAACTACGTGGAGTAATGAGCAATGGCATGATTGCTAGCGCAAAAGAGCTCGACATATCAGACGACAATGAAGGAATACTTGAGATTGATGAATCTGTGGGCGCAGGTGTATCATTTGCTAAACAGTATGAGCTGGATGACTATTTGTTTGATATCGAAAATAAATCATTAACCAGCCGGCCTGATTGTTTTGGTATCATAGGCTTTGCTCGAGAAGTATCGGCGATATTAGGAAAAAAATTTACAAATCCTGATTGGTTTTTAAACACAAACATACAAGACGTAGGTCAATCTCGTGACACTCCCATTAATGTGACTATCGAAGATGAGACTCTTTCTTCTCGCTATTTGGCAGTTGTCATGGACGGCATTTCGGTCTTGAAGCAGTCGACTTTAATTATTCAAACTTATTTATCGCGTATGGGCGTAAGGCCAATTAATGCAATTGTTGATGTAACAAATTACTTAATGTTATTAACTGGTCAGCCGCTTCATGCTTTTGATTATGATAAATTGGTAAATCTATGCGGCGAGGTTATTAATATCCATGTACGTTTAGGGAAAGAAGGCGAAAAACTTGAACTTCTTGATGGAAAGACAATTGAACTTTCGACTGAGGATATCGTAATCTCAGCTGGTAAAAATGCGATAGCCCTAGCCGGAGCAATGGGTGGTTTAAATACTACAATTGACGAAAATACTAAAAGAATTGTCATTGAAAGTGCTTCATTTGACCTTTACCGTTTACGTGCGACTCAGATGAGGCATGGGATATTTAGTGAGGCTATAACACGATTTACAAAAGGTCAGACCGCTGGCTTAACGGCGCCGGTAATAGGACAGGCGACTCAAATGATTTCAGAACTTACAGGTGCAAAATGTGCTAGCCCAATTGCTGAAGATTACCCGGTTGTCCAGTTACCAATTAAAATTGACCTTGACGTATCAAAGATTAATACAGTTCTTGGTAGCAACTTTGAAAAGGATACAGTACAAAAAGTTCTTGAAAATGTAGGTTTTTCTATTACTCATAAAATTAGTGGACTAATGACGACAACTGTGCCATATTTTAGAAGTGACGTTCATATCCTTGAGGATATTATTGAAGAGGTTGGACGTATTGCTGGCTTTGATAATATTAAACCAACGTTACCGGTTCGTGAATGCATTGGCGTTAAGCCAGACGATTTTGATATTTTTAGGTCAAATCTTCGAAGGACTTTAGCGAAAGCTGGTGCAAACGAAGTACTGTCGTATAGTTTCGTGAATGCTGATAATATTAAAAAAGCAGGTCAGGATCTAACAAACTCTTATCGAATAATCAATTCAATTAGTCCTGATCTTCAATATTACAGACAATCATTATCTCCGAATCTTTTGGGATTCGCATATTCAAATGTGAAACAAGGATACGACAACTTTGCATTATTCGAGATTAATAAAGTCCATCAAAAGGATATTGGTTTAAATGATGAAAGTGTGCCAAATGAGATAGAATCGCTTGCTTTGGTAATTACAAATAAAAACCCAGGGTCTGGTGCTGCATATTACCGAGCAAAAAGATTACTTGACATGTTGTCCAAGACGGCTGCGGTCGACTTAGTATACGAGACAATAGAAGAGGGCTGCAATGACCCATCGGCAGTAATTTTTGACCCAAATAGGTCGGCGAAAGTTATTAACAAATTAACCAATGCAATAGTTGGTTATGTAGGAGAGTATAAAAAATCTGTCATTAATGGGTTCAAGATTCCAGAATATAGTTCAGGTTTCGAAATAAATTCAAGGACATTGTTTGTGCCAACAAACAAGATAATTAGCTCATATTCACATATGAGTAAATATCCTGGCACGGAAAGAGATATGTGTTTTAAGGTAGCTGACGATATTTGCTATAATCAGGTCAATGATGCGATTTACCGAGTATTGTCAAAGACAAATTACAAAACAGAGGTTCTACCGGTCGATATTTATAAGCAGCTTGAAACAACTACGAAAAATATTACGGTTCGTGTAAAAATTACGGCGTTTGACCATACACTAACCAGAGATGAAATTGCTGAAGTTATAGATAATGTCTGCAAGTCAGTAATATCAGCAACAAATGCCGTTATTGTTTGATATAATTAAATAAATTTGTAAATACACAGGGGGTAATATGTCAACACCGCGCTCGCAACGAATCGGAATTTGGATTATAGCAATTGTTTTAACTATTGGTACATTAGGATCATTTTTAGTAATGGTCTTAAGCATCCAGAATCAGTCAATTGATCAGGCTGAACAGAAAAAACAGTATGATAGTTATCTGGAAGAACAAAAGAAGGCTGCCAAGCTAAATGCAGACAATTCGGAGTCATTTTCACCAGATTATTCTGCCGCCTCATTTGATCCAAGTACGGTCACAGGATTAAAAGTCGAAACTATTATTCAGGGTACTGGACCTGCGGTTAAGGCAACAGATTCAATAAATGCCAGTTATTTTGGGTGGGCATCTGATGGAAAAATATTTGATAGTAGTAAAAAGAAGGACGCGGCAGTAGATAACCCAACGACATTTTCGCTTGATGGTGTGATTGCTGGATGGACAGAAGGGCTTACTGGCGTGAAGGTCGGCAGCACTGTTAAATTAATTATTCCAGCCGAAAAAGCATACGGGGCCGAGGGTTCGGGTATTATTACAGCAAACTCACCGCTTCAATTTATTGTTCAGATTCATAAAATTGATAATAGTGCGGCAAAATCTTCATAATATGACAGAAAAAGTACGTGATTTGGTTATTATTGGTGCCGGCCCAAGTGCTTTGACAGCCGCACTGTATTCAGCGCGCGAAAATATAGAAACCGTTTTGTACGAAAAATCAACAGTGGGTGGATTAGCCGCAATTACAGATATGATTGATAATTATCCAGGATTTCCTGATGGAGTAAGTGGCTATGAGATTGCTGATAGGATGCAAAGGCAGGCCGAAAGATTTGGCGCAAAAATTGAGTATGGCGAAGTCACGTCTATTAGTAAAAAAGGTAAAGAGTTAGATATTGAAGTTGGTGGCAAGTCTATTAAATCAAAATCAGTATTAATTGCGACTGGATGTAGCTATATAAAAATTGGAGTGCCAGGAGAGTCCGAATACTACGGCCGAGGCGTTCATTATTGTGCAACATGTGATGGTGCGTTTTATAAAAATAAAAACGTTGTTGTGATTGGTGGTGGAAACTCTGCAGTGCAAGAGGCAATATTTTTAACTCGTTTTGCAAAACATGTTGATATCATATCTTTATTTAATATATCAGCTTGTGAAGTATTACAAAATGAAGTTAAGAATTTTGTAAAAAACGGCACAATCTCGATATATACAAACACAAACACTAAAGAAATTGTTGCTAGTGATAACAAAGTTATCGGAGTACGCGTGGATCAGAATGGAAAAGAGCTTGTTATAAATACTGACGGTGTTTTTGTGTTTATTGGGCTAAAGCCAAATACACAGTTTATAAATAATAGTAATATTAAACTAGACGATAAAGGTTTTATAAAAACTGACTGCAATTTTCAGACAAGTATGGCTGGTGTTTTTGCGAGTGGTGATGTGCGAAGTGGTGCAACTATGCAAGTCGCAAGTGCCGTTGGTGAAGGTGCAACTGCCTCAATTAGTATCCGCGAATATTTAGACAATAATTAATAGGAGTGATTCGTGACTGATTATAACCAAGACATTAAACCTGGAAATATACAATCTGGTGCTGTAAATGTTGTTATTGAAATACCGCTTGGAAGCACTGAAAAAATTGAATGGAATCGTGGTAATGGTCAGATGGAAGTTAATAGAGTTGAGCCTTCTATCTTTCCTGAACCAGTTAATTATGGTTTTGTGCCACAAACTACAGGTGGTGACGGTGATAATTTAGATGCTATTGTCATTTCTAATAACCCTATTCCGACCTCATCTGTCTTAGAGACAAAGATTATTGGGATTATGAAATTTATTGATGAAGGCGAAGTTGATGACAAAATTGTTGTTACTTTGCCAGATTCAACAATTAATGAAATAGCAGATCTACCCAAAGAGACTATTGAAATTATCGTGCAATACTTTAATCATTATAAAGACTACATTAAACCTGGCATTACGTCGATTGTGGGATGGGGAAGTGTTAATGATGCCAAGGTTGTAATAGAGCAGTCGATTAATCGTTTATTGGCAGAAAAATAACAATGCTACTCGTTTTCTTTTAATTGACTGCGTAATTTATTTTTTGCATGAGTTGTAGTGACTAAATCTAGCCAACCATGTTTAGGCATGGATTGTTTTCGTGTTATTACTTCAATAACGTCACCGTCAGCAAGTGATTTATTAAAAGAATGGATCTTTCCATTAACGCGAAAACTGTAAGCATGCATAGCAATGTCGCTATGAACTAAGTATGCAAAATCAAGTGGCAAAGACCCTTCTGGTAAGTTAAAAATATCGCCTTTTGGGGAATAGACAAATATTCGGCTTTTAAATAGGTCAATATTTAATTGATCTTTTGATATTTCTTCTCCTTCTTTTAATTTAGCAGCGATTTCTTGTAATTGAGTAATCCATTGCATATTTGCTGGCAAAGTTGAGGTACCGGTTTTATTGATATATTCTTTTGAAGATTTTTGTTCATTGTAATGGAAGCTAGCTGCTAGCCCTCGTTCGGCAAATTCATGCATATCATGAGTCCTAATTTGAAATTCGACAATTTGTTTTGTGGGCGTGATAACTGTTGTATGAAGACTTTGATAACCATTTGGTTTTGGCGCAGCTATGTAGTCTTTGATACGACTTATCATTGGCTGATAAAGGCTATGAACAACACCAAGTGCACGGTAACAATCATCTTTATCATTAACAAGAATTCTTAAAGCAATTAGATCATAAATATCGTTAATGTTGCCACCAACTTTTGCTAATTTTCGATATAAACTGTAGGCACTTTTCACCCGTCCGTTAATTTCGGAATTGACGTTTTGTTTTTGTAACTCTTTTTCGACTTCAAGTCGAATTACCCCAAGTTTTCGAGCACTTTTGCCAAGACGTTTTTTTATCATTATTTCGGTTTTTTTATATTCTGCAGGGTCAAGAAAGCTAAAGGCTAGTTCTTCAATTTGGACACGAACTCGACCCATACCAAGTCTGTCGGCCATCGGTCCAAAGACTTCTAGTGACTCGCGAGCAATTTTTAACTGTTTTTCAACAGGTAAAAACTGTAAAGTTTGTAAGTTATGTAACCTGTCGGCAAGTTTGATTATTATTACTCGTATGTCTTGGCCGACAGCTATTAATAATTTTGATAAATTATCTTTAGTTTTTGGCAAATAACCTGACAGGTCTTTCATACCGGACCTGGCCTTTGAGACCTTTGTAACCCCATCAACTAAAAAGGCCACATCGTGGCCAAAAACGCTCTCAATTTTTTCCAGACGGAGGCCAGTGTCTTCGACTGTATCGTGTAGTACCCCTGCTATAATGCTATCAATATCCATACCCCAAGAGATTAAAGTGTTAGCCACAGCAATAGGGTGGGTGATATATGGATCACCATTGGCTCGTTTTTGATTTGAATGGGCTTCAGTTGCGATGTCAATAGCATTACTAAATTTTAGTATTTGATTCTTTTTATAGTATGGTTTGGCTTCGTTTAGTAGTCCAACTTTGTCCATAAAAACATTGTATACTTTTTTAAAGATAATGTCATCTGTAATTATTAAACTTGATAACTTGCCACATTACGCTTATACTTAAACTATATGAAAATATATCTTGGAAGCGATCACCTGGGTTTCTATTTAAAAGAAAAGATTTTTGTATATTTAGCTAAACATGGGTATGATGTCGAAGACATTGGTGGTCAGACACTCAACCCTAGCGACGACTTTCCTGAATTTGCTCAATCGGTTGCGTTCAAGATTATTAGCGATGAAGACTCTGACCCAAGAGGAATTTTGCTTTGTGGCGGAGGTCAGGGTATGGCTATCGCTGCAAATCGATTTAAGGGTATTCGAGCAACTGTAATTTGGGATGCTTATGAGGCTAAAATGGCAAGAAATGATAATGACAGCAATGTTCTTTGTTTACCTTCGCGAATTCTTGAGGATGACGACAAGGCTTGGCAAGGTATTGTCGAGACTTGGCTAAATACACCATTTGCTGATGCTATTAGATATAGACGCCGAAACGCTCAAATGGATGAATTATCATGAGTATTATTGCGCCTTGTATTACTGTCGAGACAGAGGAAGAGTATAAATTATTAGTTGAGAAATATCAAAAATTTGCTCAGCGTGTTCAAGTTGATATAAGTGATGGAAAATTTGCACCCGTATTTTTGTTATCTATTGAAAAAGTTTGGTGGCCGAAAGAATGGATGGTTGATATTCATGCAATGGTTTCAAACCCGGCAGAATATTTGGACGAAATAATATCTAAAAAACCACATTTAATTATTTTACATGCCGAGACCGGAATTGACTTGAAGCCATTAATAGAGAAAATTCATAAATATGGCATTAAGGCAGGTGTAGCATTACTAAAAACTACTGTACCAGATATGATTTCTTCTGTAATTAAAATAGTTGACCATGTCTTAGTTTTTTCAGGTGATCTGGGCCATTATGGGGGCAGGGCAAGTTTAATGCAGCTTGAAAAAGTCCGATTAATCAAAGCGATTAACCCAAACGTTGAAGTAGGATGGGATGGAGGAATAAGTCTTGATAATGCTTTTACTCTGTCGCAAGGTGGTGTAAATGTGCTTAATGTTGGCGGTGTGTTAGCCAAATCTGACGACCCAATAACTGTTTTCAATAAGTTAATTGTTGAGATAAATAAACAGGGAGTGATATAGCTAAATGAGTAATACTCTATCTTTAATTCAGTTGCAACAAAAAGCAAACGTTGTTCGGGAAGATATTATTAAAATGCTTGAGAATGCCGGTAGTGGACATAGCGCTGGCTCACTTGGGTTGGCAGATATTGTCACTGCATTATATTTCAATATTATGAACATCGATCCTAAAAATCCTACTTGGCCAGATCGTGACATCTTTATCCTTAGTAATGGGCACACTGTACCAGTGCAATATGCAGCAATGGCCGAGGCAGGTTTTTTTGATAAAGATGAGCTTAAAACATTACGCAAATTAGGTAGTAGACTTCAGGGTCACCCAGAGCGCGACCGTTTACCTGGACTTGAAAACACCAGTGGCCCACTTGGGTCAGGGCTTTCTCAGGCTGCTGGCTATGCATACTCATTGCAATATTTGGATAATATAAAGCATCGATTTGTTTATGTAATCATGGGCGACGGAGAACTAGACGAAGGAAACGTCTGGGAGGCCGCGATGTTTGCAGGTAAATATAAGCTGTCACAGTTGGTAGCAATAATTGACCGTAATAATATTCAAATTGACGGCAACACAGAGGATGTTATGCCACTTGAAGATTTGCACAGTAAATGGGAATCATTTGGTTGGCACGTGATTGAAGTTGATGGCCATAATATAGAAAGTATTATTGACGCTACTAGCACGGCTCGCGCGATTACAAATCGTCCAAGTGTCATAATTGCTCATACAATCCCTGGTAAAGGAGTTGATTTTATGGAATATGATTATAAATGGCATGGCATTGCGCCAAATAGTGATCAAGCTAAAGACGCATTACAAAAACTACAAACACTTAATGGGAAAATAACACCAGGAGATAAATCTTAATGAACGAATATTACTTAAATCAGAAAGTTTTTGATGATGATGTCCTGCAAGAACCGATTCGACTTGGTTTTGGGCGTGGTTTATTGTCTGTTGGTTCGGATGATAATCGCATAGTGGCATTATGCGCTGATTTGACTGAAAGTACACAGGTAAATCTTTTTAGTGAAAAATTTCCAGAAAGATTTATTGAAGTTGGTATTGCTGAACAAAACTTGGTGGCAGTTGCCAGCGGCTTGGCACATGCCGGTAAGATTCCATTTGCGAGTAGCTATGCGGCATTTAATCCAGGCCGTGACTGGGAGCAAATTAAAACAACAGTATGCTTAAATGACCAACCTGTGAAAATTATTGGTTGTCATGCAGGAATTGGGGTTGGCCCAGATGGTGCTACTCATCAGATGTTAGAAGATATTGCATTAATGCGAGTATTACCAAATATGGTCGTAATTGCGCCTGGCGACAGTATTGAGGCTGAAAAAGCGACAAAAGCAATTGCGTTTAATGGTCTACCATCGTATTTAAGGCTTGCTCGACCAAAAACTCCGGTTTTCAGTACAAATGAATCGCCTTTTGAGATTGGAAAAGCCTATGTGTTACGTAACGGGGCTGACGTTAGTTTGTTTGGCACGGGTGCAATGACATATCAATTATTGGTTGCTGCAAATATTTTGGAAACAATTGGGATAAACGCCGAAGTAGTTCATGTCCCAACAATAAAACCTCTTGACGAGGAAACTATACTGGCAAGCGCAAGAAAAACTGGGCGAGTTGTATCAGCCGAAGAAGCTCAAATTTCTGGTGGCTTTGGTGGTGCAATAGCCGAGTTGCTTTCAGAAAAGCTGCCAACACCTTTGCTGAGGTTTGGTATATTTAATAGGTTCGGTGAAAGTGGCGAACCAATAGAATTGTTTGAATATTTTGGATTGACAGGAGATAAAATTGCAAAAAAGGTCCAAGAATATATCAGCAATACACCACAATACCATAGGGAATATTAAGGAGGAAAAATGACATTATCAATTAACCAAATTCGAGATAACAACATTAGAGCAAGACACTTGATGCAGCGTTCAAGAACTCAACATTTTGCTGTTGGAGCATTTAATATTGATAATCAAGAGACTTTGATTGCAGTAGCTAGAGCTGCCCAAAAGTTAAATTCACCAGTAATGGTAGAGCTTAGCAAAAATGAAGTTGCGTCGCTTGGGCTCGAAAATGTTCGCGACTTAGTAGATAATTACAAAGCTGAATATGGAATTGAAATGTACATAAACCTAGACCACAGCCCGACAGTTGATGATTGTAAGCGAGCTATTGATGCAGGTTTTGAATTTATTCATATAGATATTAGCCAAGCTGATCATAATGCAACTCGAGAACAAATTGTTAAAAGTACTCAAGAAGTAGTTGAATATGCAAAATTTACTGGAGCGATCGTCGAAAGCGAGCAACATTATTTTGGTGGTTCGTCAGATGTATTTGATACAGATATCGATTACGAAGAGGTTAAAAAGACATTTACAAAACCAAATGACGCTAAAAAGTTTATTGAAGAAACTGGTATTGACACTTTTGCGGCTGCAGTAGGTAATTTGCATGGTAAATATAATGTTCCAAAAATTTTAGACCTTGAACTTTTACAAAAGATTAGGGATACGATTGATAAAAAAGTGTTTATTAGTTTACATGGTGGCAGCGATACGCCATTGCAGTATTTTAAAGATGCAGTAAAAATTGGTGTAAGCAAAGTAAATGTAAATAGTGATTTGCGTTACACTTTCCGTACCACACTAGAAAAGGCGCTTGCCGAGAACCCTGATGAATATGCTGTAGTTAAATTAATGCCCCAAGTATACGAGGCGGTTCAGGCGGTCGTTGAAGAAAAAATAAGCGCGTTTAATAGCGCTGGTAAGGCAGTCGTATGACACTAAAAATGCTTACTATTGGAGCGGCCGTTCAAGATGTTTTTTTAAGTAATAGCGATGAGTTTAAGCCTGTTACGGATATTCCTTCTCATGAAGTGTTTTTAAAATTAGAGCTAGGGTCTAAGGCAGATGTAAATAATATTAATTTTAGCACGGGTGGTGGGGCTACAAATGCGGCTGTCACATTTGCGCGTCAAGGTATTGATGTCGAATTTATGGGCACAATTGCTGATGATCCTGCAGGTAGGGCGATATTAGATGAACTTGACAAAGAAAACGTCGGTACAAAGCACCTAAGTTATTCGAAGCGACACCATACGGGTTACTCGGTACTATTACTTGCTCCAAATGGTGAGCGAACAATACTAACTTATCGTGGTGCATCGACTCATTATGATGCTAATAATTTTGATATTTCTAAGGTAGACGCACAGTGGTTGTATTTGTCAAGTATGGCTGGCGAAATGGCGTTGCTTGAAAACATTTTTTCAACCGCAAAAGAAAAGAAAATTAAGATATTCTTTAATCCTGGTAAAAACGAACTTAAAAATATCGACCAACTTAAGGCATTACTTGAAGATGTTGATGTGCTATTGGTTAATAAAGAAGAGGCAAAACAAATAGTCTCTGGTAATAGTTTAGTTGAACTAATACGACGATTAGAACATCTTGTCCCTGTGGCGATTATTAGTGATGGTCCAAATGGTGTGATTGCAAGTGACGGTAAGACTATTGTAAGAGCTGGAATGTACGAAGATGTCAAAGTGACAGATAGAACCGGCGCAGGAGACGCTTTTGGGTCTGGATTTATTAGCTACTGGGCAAGCGGAAAATCGCTCAAAGATTCTATAGTATTTGCAAGTGCAAACTCGACATCTGTTGTGCAACAAATTGGTGCCAAGGCAGGAATATTATATAAAGGCGCGAAGCTGCATGCAATGCCTCTTAACGAGGAGCCTTTTTAGGCAAAAGATCAATCATGGCTTATATACTACAGAAACTTTTGGGAATAAAAGACGATGAAACGTTGTTTGGTGATGGCATAAAAAAACTTGAAAAATCTGTTGGTATGAGCGGAGTTGATACGCGATTAATTGCCGATATTATTACTAAATCTAATGATGTAACCCGTAAATTGGGCTTAAAGACAAATGACACGACTGGCAAAGAATTGTATTATTCGTTAATTGCGGCTGTTTGGAGTAGCGATGCCGAGACGATACTTAAAGACACCGACTACGTGTTAAAAATAATTGATAATAAAATTATATCTTTTAATCTTATTGATGTGATTGAAAATGCTCATCATGAACTTCCATATGGCAAGCAACATGTCTATCATGGGCGAATGAGTTTACGCGGTGAAATTGTGAATCGTTATTGTTCACATACACGTACGGATAATAAAACTACTTGCCAAGTCGCCAGTGAAATGGGTATTTTAACGGCTTCAGATGCGTGGTACACTATTAGTAAACATAACCATAATAAGTTGGAGAAGAAATCTTGAAGTATCAAATCTGTGTATCAGGGGCTGCTATCGGTGATACAGTTGAGGCATCACATCAGCTAGCATACGATTTAGGGAAAGCAATTGCAAAACAGGCGAAAACACTAACGACTGGTGCGACAGTTGGTTTGCCGTGGTGTGCCGCCAAAGGTGCATTTAGTGTTAAAAATAGGGTTGGTGCATGTGTTGGCTTTTCGCCAGCAAGTTCATTTAAGCAACATGTTGTTACATATAAACTACCGACTGTTGAGTTTGATTACATTAATTTTACTGGCCTTGACTACGTTGGTCGTGATATTTATCTAATACGAAGTAGCGATGCTGTTATAACAGTTGGTGGAAGGATCGGCAGTTTGCATGAATTTACGACTGCACTTGAAGCCCAAAAAGTGATTGGGGTTTTACTTGGTAGTGGTGGTCTAGCAGATTATATCCCAGAATTAGTTACAAAAATTGATGTTCCTGGTGCTCGTGATATTATTTATGACACTATTCCCGATAGACTAGTCAAAAAAGTAGTTGAAGCTCTTGATAAAAAATATGCTGGTTTTGAGCATGATGGTACCGACGATAATGTTAAAAGAAGGGTATCTCACAAGGGCTAGTTCAAATATTAACGAAAGGATCATATGTACAAAAAAAGTAAAATATCAAGCAAGGTAATTATAGCAATTGTAATTATTTTAGTTGTGGCTGTTGTCGGTATATTTACTGCTATGGCGTTTAATAGCTCTGGGAAAGTTAAAGAACAGGATGCAGCCGACACAGAAGACGTTTTTGAGACTGAAGATATTGTTGATCAGGAAGAGGTAGCGGTGGAACCTGCTGCGAGCGAGGCAACAGAAAAGTCAGATGCGACTACAACCACTACTGCAACTACGACGCCAACAACAAGCGCAAAAACTGGTAACGAGAATCTTCCAATTACGCAATGGGGAGTCACAGGATACTATAAGGGCCTACGTGCCGTTGATTATGATGTAACCGCAAGCTCGAGTGTTCTGTTTGATTCAAGTGACATTACTTGCCCGGGCACTCGTATCTCTTCTTTAAGGCGATATCTTGGGACTGACGAGATATATAGTAATGTAGGGGAAGACGTTCTAGGTATTGCATCAGTTCTATACGCTACAGATAAGTTGAACGGTGTGGGAGGCTTAAATAAAAAAGTTGGGGATTATTATTACGTATTTACAGGCCCACTACAACAATGTGCCGATTCTTCCCAGACAGAGATCCAGCAGCAAATTTACAGTGACCTAAAAGAATATTTTGCATCACTAGTATTAATTTAGCCCAGGTATGTACAAGTAGTATAATAGTTTAGATGGACCAAAAATTCGTACTAGAATCCGACTATGAGCCAACTGGCGATCAGCCAACAGCTATTGCCCAATTAATAGCTGGTTTAAATGCGGGCGAACGCGAGCAGACACTGTTGGGCGTAACTGGGTCTGGTAAAACTTTCACGATGGCCAATATTATTGTTGATCGGCAAGTACCGACATTGGTATTGGTGCATAACAAGACCTTGGCAGCCCAACTGTACAGCGAGTTTAAATCATATTTTCCAAATAACGAAGTTCATTATTTTGTTAGCTATTTTGACTATTATCAGCCCGAAGCCTATATGGCTAGCAGTGACACATATATTGAAAAAGACAGTAAGATTAATGATGAGATTGATAAGTTGCGCCATGCAGCGACGACTGCGCTACTTACTCGGCGCGACACGATTATTGTTGCCAGTGTTAGTTGTATCTATGGCATCGGGTCACCTGATGATTATTCGGACATGTCTATTCACGTCAAAAAAGGCGAACGACGTTTGCAAGATAAATTTGTCCGATTATTAACGGACATCCAATATCATCGAAATGATATAGATTTTCACCGAGGATCTTTCAGGGTCCGTGGTGATGTAGTTGATGTTTTTCCGGCCGGCAGTGACGTTGCGTATAAAATTGAATTTTATGGTGACATAGTCGAACGATTAACGCGAATTGACCCATTGACTGGCGAGATTCTGGCCGAACCAAGTGAAATTACGATTTTTCCATCTAGTCATTATGTCACGCCCAAAGAAAAACTTGAACATGCGTTGGTTGGCATTAAAAAAGAGTTTGACGAGCGGCTGCAATATTTTGAAAAGAACGATAAGTTTTTAGAAGCGCAGCGTTTGGCGCAACGTACGAAATTTGATATCGAAATGATGGAAGAAACAGGATTTGTCAAAGGAATCGAAAACTATAGTCGATATTTAACAGATCGAGAGCCTGGCGAACAACCTGCAACATTATTGGACTATTTTCCAGACGACTTTTTGTTATTGGTTGATGAAAGCCACATGTCACTGCCGCAAGTTCGCGGAATGTACAATGGTGATCGAGCGCGCAAGGAAGTATTGGTGGAATATGGTTTTCGTTTGCCGTCAGCATTGGACAATCGACCACTTAAGTTTGAAGAATTTTATAACCATATTAACCAAGTTATTTATGTTTCGGCCACACCTGGCGAATTTGAATTGTCGCATAGTCCTGCTCCTGCTCAGCAAGTCATTCGACCAACTGGTCTAGTTGATCCAGAAATTATTATTCGTCCAACTAAAAACCAGATTGATGATCTGATTGCTGAAATTCGTGAACGAGTTACAAAAGGTCAAAGAGTTCTGGTGACAACATTGACCAAAAGAATGGCCGAAGACCTGGCAGCCTATCTGCAAGATTTACAAATCAAAACTGCCTACATTCACAGTGAAGTCGATACGATGGAGCGCGGTGATATTTTAAAGGATTTACGAATGGGTGTATATGACGTACTGGTTGGCATCAACTTGCTACGTGAAGGCTTGGATTTACCAGAAGTTAGCATGGTTGCGATACTCGATGCAGATAAAGAAGGCTTTTTGCGCAGTGCCGGTGCGCTGATCCAGACAATTGGCCGCGCATCGCGCCACGTTGAAGGGAAAGTGTATATGTACGCTGATAGGATGACTGATTCGATGAAGCAAGCGATTGATGAAACAAATCGTCGCCGAGAAATTCAGATTAAATACAATCAAGATAATAACATCACGCCTGTAGGAATTGATAAAGAGATTGGCGAGGGTCTGCGGGCAATCGTGCCGAAAAAGCCTGGCGATGAGCATAAATTGAATCTAAATAAGATTCCGAAGGATGAATATCCATCATTAATCAAAGAATTGACAAGTCAAATGTTACTTGCCAGTGCCAATTTGCAGTTTGAACAAGCCGCTGAACTTCGTGATCAAATTGCTGCAATTCAAGATAAACTTTAACATTATGCTTGCGTTATCATCAAAAGTGTGCTATTATTAAGATATTGCATTCGAAATGCTAGGGCCTCTTTCAAAGATGAGCGCACCCTTTACTCTAAGGTAATATTTAGGCGCTACCACCGAATTAATCTCTTATTTTCCAAAGTGCATATAGTCATCGCAAAACAAAACATATGCTTTTCGCTGTGCTCCAGCGGCTAGTAAAGTCCTAACCTCACTCAGTATATCTACGGATATCCTTCAATCGGTTTGACCATTACTAGCTTGCTGTTTCACTACCGAAAAGACACATGTTTTGCCTTGTGATGACTATAAATATCTACCTAACAGAAAGGCTATTTTATAATGGCATATCAACAAAGAAGTGGCGGACGCCCAGGTGGCAGCCGTCCAAGTTTTAACAGAGGCCGCAGTGGCGGTTCTCGTCGAGGTCCTGTTAAAAAATATATCAATCCAGCTAAGTTTATTAATCATGCAACTGCAAAGATTGATGAAGTTCCTTATGTATCCGAAAATACATTTGCCGACTTTGGTTTTAGTGAGAAATTAAAAAATAACATTGTCAAAAAAGGCTATGAAAAGACTACGTCTATCCAAGACCAAGCAATTAAGTCAATTATGGAAGGCAAAGATCTAATTGGTCTTGCTAACACCGGTACTGGTAAGACGGCAGCCTTTTTATTGCCGATTATTGACCATCAAATAGGTGAAAACCTGCGGCCAAGTGTCCTAATTATTGCTCCAACTCGCGAACTTGCTCAGCAAATTGATGACGAGTTTCGTTCGTTTGCTTTTGGCTTAGATTTATATTCGTCACTCGTCGTCGGTGGTGTACCTGCTGATCGACAAATCCGTGAGTTAAAACGTCGCCCACATTTTATAATTGGAACACCGGGACGATTAAAGGATATGATGACTCGTCGATATATTGATTTGCGAAACATTAATACATTAGTATTAGACGAAGCTGACCGAATGCTAGATATGGGCTTTTTGCCTGATATTCGCGCCATTGTTGGTCAAACTCCTGAAAACAGGCAAACGCTACTTTTTAGCGCTACTACGACCCCAGAGATTATGGGAATTGTAAGCAATTTTACCAAAGATCCTGTCACTGTATCTGTGCGAACTAGCGAAACAAATGAGCATATTGAACAAGATGTTATCGAAGCTCGTGATAAAGCTCATAAAATTGAGCTATTAACCGAGATGTTAAGCGACAGCCAAAAATACGATAAAGTTTTGGTTTTTGGTGAAACAAAATTTGGCGTTCAGCGATTGTCAGATCATTTAGATAATTCTGGTATTAGCTCGATCGCGATTCACGGCAATAAAAACCAATCTCAACGACAACGTGCTTTAAAGCAATTTAAAGACGGCAATGTGCGAGTAATGGTTGCAACAGATGTTGCTGCAAGGGGCCTAGATATTCCAAACGTATCTCACGTTATCAACTTTGATACTCCACAATGTTACGAAGATTATATTCACCGAATTGGCCGTACTGGCCGTGCTGGTGCCGCTGGTCACGCCCACACATTTATTGACAGACGATAAAATATTTATTAACAAGAGGCTATAACAACCTCTTGTTTTGATGTATAATATCTGCATATGACACAAATAACCCGCGAGGATGTGCTGCATCTGGCACAGTTATCTAGCTTGAAGCTAACAGATGAAGAAATTTCTAGATTGCAAAATGACATTACCAATATTTTGGGATATGTTGATCTGTTGAAAAGTTTGAATACAGAAGGTGTTGAGCCAACTTATCAAGTAACAGGCCTATCGAATGTATGGCGAGAAGATAAGATTATTGATTATGGCCTATCGCGTAATGATTTGCTAAGTCTTGCACCCGAAATTGCAGATAACTCGGTGAAGGTTCCGAAGGTATTATAATGACTACAATTTCAGACATACTTGACCAAATTAAATCGACCTCGGCTCGGTCGGTTGTTGAGCAATCAATTAAAAAAGCCAAAGACTACAAAGATTATCATGCGTTATTGTGCATGACTGAAAAACGAGCATTAGAGCGTGCAGATGCTGTCGATACTGGCAAAATCACTGGAAAACTTGCTGGTGTGCCATTTGTTGTAAAAGATAATTTTTTGGCATTTGGCGCTCCAACATCGGCTGCCAGTAAAATGTTAGAAAATTTTAATGCTCCACTTCAAGCGACTGCTGTTGAAAAGCTAGAGGCCGAAGGTGCTATTTGTATAGGTAAATCAAACTTAGATGCATTTGCTCATGGTGGAAGTACCGAAAACTCATATTTTGGACCCACAAAAAACGCCATAGATGAGTCAAAAGTCGCCGGTGGCTCAAGTGGTGGTTCGGCTGTTGTGACAGCGCTTGATATCGTGCCATTTGCACTTGGTAGTGATACGGGCGGTTCAATTCGTCAGCCCGCTAGTTATAATGGTGTTATTGGCATAAAACCAACATATGGCACAGTTAGTCGATACGGTGTTGTAGCGATGGCAAGCAGTACGGATACAATTGGTGTTTTTTCGAATAATGTTGCTGATGGTGCAACAGTTTTGGATATAATAGCTGGACGTGATAATAATGATATGACAACTTTACCTGATTATTTTAAAGTTTTGCCAGATTCTGTGATTCCGCAAAAAATTGGGTTAATTCGTGATTGGATGACCGAGTCAGTTGATTCTGATGTACGCGCGCGAGTTAATGAATACGCTGACAAATTGCGATCAGCCGGCCACACGGTAATCGAAGTCGATTTGCCAATGGCTGAATATGCATTGGCAATATATTATATTGTTACACCTGCTGAAATTTGTAGTAATTTGGCGCGCTATGACGGCATCCGTTATACTCATCGTTCTAATGATGCAAAGTCGCTTACTGAATTGTATGGAAAAAGCCGAGACGAAGGTTTTATGACCGAAAACAAGCGTCGAATAATGATCGGCAGCTACGTCTTGTCGAGTGGCTTCTTTGATGCATATTACTTGAAGGCTCAAAAAGCCAGAACGTTGTTAATAAATGAATTTGATAAATTATTCGAGAATTTTGATGTTTTAATAGGACCAGTCGCTCCAACAACTGCCTTTGGTATGGGTGAAAATACAGCTGACCCAATAAAAATGTATCTTGAGGATATTATGACAGTCCCGGCTTCTCTTGCCGGACTGCCAGCAATTAGTGTGCCTGCTGGTCTGGGCAAAAACGGGTTACCAGTTGGTGTCCAGTTTGTCGGTCCACGTCAAAGTGACTCTAAAATTTTGGCATTAATTAAATCGATGGAGAATAAATAAATATGAACGGCTCAATTATTTTTATGTTTGCTGGAATCTTAACTTTAGGTGCTTTATTTTTTGCAATAATTTGCTTAAACAAAAAAGGTGTAAGGCGTATTAATGTCGAATATTATCGCACAAAATGCCTAGAGATTGAGCATCAACTTAAACGTGATGAGTCATCCAGCTATTCGATGTGTGTGATTAATGCCGATAAATTGGTTGATCAGGCGCTTCGCGAGCGTGGTTTCAAAGGAAAAACAATGGCTGAGCGTATGAAAAACAGCGCATCTGTGTTTAGTGATCGAAACGGAATCTGGAAAGCTCATATATTACGAAACAAGATATCTCATGAAGTAAATTTTCATGTAACCTACGAAGACGCTTTATATGCACTTGCTGATTTTCGCAAGGCCCTAAAAGACATCGGAGCAATATAATGAGTCTTGATGATATTACAAGCAAATATGAAATGACAGTTGGAGTTGAATGCCATGTTCAGTTGTCAACCAACACAAAATTATTTAGTGGCGCAGATAACGACGAGCGAAACCAGTCACCAAATGCTGTTGTCAGTCCGATTGATTTTGCGCTGCCAGGCATGTTGCCAGTGTTAAATCGTGGCGCAGTTGATTTAGCAATCAAAGCCGGAAAAGCGTTAAATTGTAAGATTGCAAATATTAGTCGATTTGACCGAAAGCATTATTTTTATCCTGATTTACCAAAAGGTTATCAAACGACTCAGATGTACCAACCGATTATTGGTGCTGGTATAATCAATGTGCCGCTTGACGATGGCGGTTCGATTGATGTGCGTATAAATCATGCTCACCTAGAAGAGGACGCAGGTAAATTGACCCATTTTAGTGATTATAGTCTAGTTGATATTAACCGTGCAGGTACACCTCTTATCGAAATTGTATCCGAACCAGATATTCATTCGGCCGTTCAGGCAAAAGCTTATGCAGCAGAATTGTATCGGTTAATGACTTACGCCGGAGTTACGCGCGGTGATTTATACCATGGCAATATGCGTTTTGATGTTAATGTATCGGCGGCTTTAAAAGGTTCATCAACACTCGGAACTCGGACTGAAGTAAAAAATCTTAATTCATTTAAAAGTGTTGAACGAGCTGCTGAATTTGAGTTTCGTCGTCAAATTGAGATTCTTGAAAAAGGCGAAAAAGTTGTTCAAGAAACACGCGGCTGGGATGATAACAAGCAAAAAACTACGTCTCAACGCAGTAAAGAGGATGCCCAGGATTATCGTTATATGCCCGATGCAGACATTCCGCCAATTATTTTAACAGATGAAGAAATAAAAAAGATTCAATCAACTGTCCCAGCACTACCATCATTTTACAGGGTTGAATGGAAAGATTTTGGCTTAGACAGCACCGTTGTTAACGCATTATTATTGTGTCGAGAAAACGCCGAAAAGCTCCAAAGAATTTATAAAAAAGTTAAAGATACACAGGTAGCTAGACGAATTGGGCTTTGGATATCAAAGATTGCTGGGAAGCAAAATATTGATGATTTATCGGCAAAATCAGTCACAGTAACTGACCAACAGTTGATTGAACTATCAGAAATGGTTAAAGCCGATGAATTAAATTCAAATGCCGTCGATGAAGTATTGTTCGCCATGATGTCGTCTGGTGATAGTCCTAAACAGATTGCAAACGCCAAAAATTTATTACAAGTTAGTGACGAAAGTCAAATAACCAAAATTGTCGATGAAATCTTAGGTCTGCCAGAATCAGCCAAAGCTGTCGAGGACATAAAATCTGGAAATGAAAAAGCCATAGGATATTTAGTCGGCCAAATTATGCGAAAATCTGCAGGTAAAGCAAACCCTTCAACTGTTCAAAAAATAATTAAAGAAAGGATTAAATAAATGCGCCAACCAACAAAAGCAATTATATTAGCAGCAGGTTTTGGGACTAGGTTCTTGCCAGCATGCAAATCAATTCCAAAAGAGATGTTTCCGGTTATTGACAAGCCTGTAATTCAGTTAATTGTTGAGCAGGCAGTCGCGTCTGGTGTCAAAGATATTATTATTGTTACTAGCAGCCGAAAACATGCAATTGAAGACCATTTTGATCGTGACGAAACACTTGAAAGACAGTTACGAGATAATGGCAAAGACCAAATTGCTGATGAAATTAAAGACATTGCCGAAATGGCCAACTTTATTTATGTGCGGCAAAAAGGCACCCCAAAAGGAACTGCCAGGCCAATCCTTAACTGCGCACATTTGATTGACGATGACGAGCCATTTTATGTATTCTTTGCGGATGATTTTTATGTTACCAAAGGCACACCTTGGCCGGCACAATTACAAGAAGCATATAATAAGACTGGTAAAACAGTCATTTCAATGATGGAGATCGACAAAAAAGACGCTGACAAATATGCAATTGCTGTATTTGGTGAAAAAATTAATGATCGAGTCTTCCAAATCGAAGAATTAATCGAAAAACCAGGCGCCGATGCTGCCAAGTCAAACTTTGCTTCAATTAGCGGTTTTTTGTTAACTCCAGACATTTTGCCAATTCTTGAAAAGATTCCAGTTTCAAAAAGTGGTGAAATCTTTCTGGCAGATGGTTTAAACGAACTTGCAAAAAAAGACAAGATTTATGGTTGCTTTGTCGACGGGGTGCGATATGATACTGGTGACAAATTACTGTATATCAAGGCGATTGTTGATTTGGCACTAAATGATGTTCGTTTTAAGGACGATTTGAAACAATATTTAAGAGATAAAATAGCTTAGCCTATTGCTTTTTCTATACAGCTTGTGGTATAATAAAAATATAAGGTACGTAATCAAATAAAAAAGAAAAGGAAAATATGAACTTTGCAGCAGAAATACTAGTAATAATTTTATCAATCTTTTTAGCGATATTTTTAATACTGGCAATTATATTGTCAGCTTATCTGATATCGTTAACACGCCAAATTCGTCGCATAACGAATTCGGCTGAACGAACAGTCGACAATATCGGTTCAGTTGTAAGTGACGTTTCAAAAATCACAACTCCGATGTTTATTGCAGACATGGTTAGTAAATTTGTTAATAAAATGAAGAAAGAAAAAAAGGAGTAAATATATGTCAAAAGGTAAATTTGCATTAGGCGCAATTCTTGGGACAATAGCAGGAGTTGTAACAGGCATATTAACAGCACCAAAAAGCGGAAAAGAAACAAGGGCGGATATAAAAGCTAAGGCTGCAGAAGTCAAAGAAGATATAACAGAAAAGGCTGAAAAATATTCAGATGAGGCCGAACAAATGTTAGACAAAGCCAAAGATAAGGCTAAAGAAGTTATAACCGATGTTCAAAAAAGTGCCGAAGATTTAAAAAAACGAACTGAACGAGCCGTCGAAGGCGCGAAAAAAGGCTTTTCTGATAAAAATTAATTTATTTTGAAAATAATAGCACACAACTTGATTTGTGTGCTATTTTAGTTATAGGAGCATAAGTAAAATGATTAGAAAAATTAATGAAATGGTAGCGAACACTGTTAAAGAAAGCAGCGAACGAGCAGCCCGCCGAAAGCTACTTGAGGAGCTTTTTTATGATTTTTATAGAAGTCGAGGCCAAATCTATTGGCTAAATTTTGTACGAGGGATTTTTTTTGGGTTTGGCACAATTGTTGGTGGTACTGTAATAGTCGCCATATTAATTTGGGTTTTAAGCCTTGTCGCCAATTGGTTCCCATGGATAGGTGCATCAATTTCAGAATTAATTGAGACGATCAAAAAATAAAATTTTTAATAAGTCCATTTTACTACATAAAAGTGGTAAATATTCGCTATAATTAGAGTGTATGGGAGTAAAATTAAAGCCATCTGATTTTGTGCATTTGCATAATCATACACATCATAGTCTGTTAGATGGCTTGACAAAGATACCCGATCTTATTGGTAAGGTTAAAGAAATGGGCATGGGTGCTGTTGCAATAACTGATCATGGGACAATGTCAGGCGCGATTGAGTTTTATAAAGCAGCAACTGATCTAGAGATAAAACCGATAATCGGTCTTGAGGCTTACGTTGCGTCCAGAACGCGTCATGATCGTGACCCCGCCAAGGATAAATTGCGCTATCATCTGACAATTTTAGCCATGAATAATAAGGGCTATCAGAACTTAATGCAATTAAGCACGATTGCCAACCTGGAAGGTGTTTATTATAAGCCAAGGATTGATCATGAATTAATTGAAAAATATAATGAAGGTTTAATAGTGCTTTCCGGTTGTTCGGGTGGCGAACTTGGACGGAATATTCAAGATGATAATTATGATGAAGCAAAACGAATAGCTGGTTGGTATAAATCAATTTTTGGTGATCGATATTATTTAGAAATGCAAGACCATGGCCACCCAGATCATCCGACACATTGGGCAGTTCAGGAAAAGGTGAACAAAGGGCTAGCCAAGATATCCAAAGAGCTTGATATCCCATTAATTGTTAGTAATGATGCTCATTATCTGTTAAAGGAAGACCAAGATGCCCATGAAATTTTATTATGTGTTGGGACGGGTGCTTTTTTAAGTGATGAAAATAGAATGTCATTCAAGGATCTTCAGCTTTATGTTACTGACCCAATAGATTTAATTAAACGATGGGGTAAAGATTACCCAGAAGCTATATCAAACACCAAATTAATTGCTGACAGGTGTAATGTCGACTTAAAATTAGGTGACATTTTAATTCCACGTTTTCCAACTCCTGACGACGAGACTGAAAAATCATATTTAGAAAAATTAGTTTTTCAAGGCTTGGTATGGCGCTATGGTGATATGGAACGTAACGAAGTGGGTGATTTATCTATCAAGGAAGCCAGAAAGCATTTGCCCGAAGAGGTTTTAGAACGAGCTGACTATGAGCTTAGTGTTGTTGATGGTATGGATTTTAACGGATATTTTTTGTTGGTTCAAGATTTTATTAATTGGGGAAAGGACAATGGTATAATCTTTGGGCCTGGACGAGGTAGCGGCGCTGGGTCAATTTTGGCCTATGGCTTAAGGATTACCGAACTTGATCCATTGCAATATAATTTACTATTTGAGCGGTTTTTAAACCCTGATCGAATTAGTATGCCAGATTTTGATATTGACATTCAGGATACTCGGCGTGATGAAGTTATTGCACATTGTACTGAAAAATATGGTGCCAATAGGGTTGCTAATATCGTGACTTTTGGAAGGATGGCAGCAAGAGCGGCTGTGCGTGATGTTGCAAGGGTCTTGCAGGTCCCATATGCCGAAGCTGATCGTTGGTCAAAAATGGTTCCACCACCTCAGCAGGGTCGTCATATTCCGCTGCAAAAGAGCGTCGAAGACGATGCTGATTTAAGAAACGAATATCAAACAAACCCGGTTGCAAAAAAGGTGTTCGATTTTGCGTTCAGACTAGAAGGCACAATTCGTTCACATGGTGTTCACGCTGCAGGTGTAGTGATTGCACCTGATGATATTGTAAAATTTATTCCACTTGAAATGGCTCAAAAAGGCGTCGTTTCGACTCAATACCCAATGGGACCTGTTGAAGAATTAGGGCTGCTAAAAATGGACTTTTTGGGACTTTCAAATCTTACGACTATTAATAATGCTTTGCGAATTATAAAAAAAGTAAATAAAGTAAAGATTAATCTGGACGATTTGGATTTGGATGATGCTGAATCATATAAATTAATGCAGCGTGGCGACACAACAGGCGTTTTTCAGATTGAATCAGCTGGCATGAAACGATATTTGCGCGAGCTTAAACCAACAGAATTTGATGATATTATTGCAATGGTTGCTCTTTATCGTCCTGGCCCTATGCAGTTCATTGATAGTTTTATTAAACGAAAACATGGCCTTGAAGAAATTACATATTTACATCCAAAATTTGAAAATGCGCTAAAAGGCACCTACGGCATACTAGTTTATCAAGAGCAATTTATGCAAATATCCAAAGATTTTGCTGGCTTTACTGGTGGCCAAGCCGACACGCTTCGTAAAGCTGTCGGAAAGAAAAAGATTGATTTAATGCGCAAAGTTAAGGTTGATTTTGTGGAAGGTGCAGTAAAACATAGCGGTGCAGATCCAAAGCTAGCCGAAAAATTTTGGGCACAGTTGGAAGAGTTTGCAAATTACTGTTTTAATAAATCTCACGCCGCTTGCTATGCTTTAATATCTTATTGGACAGCATATTTGAAGGCTCATTATCCAGAGGCCTTTA
Organism: uncultured Saccharimonas sp. (SeqCode); assembly: GCA_964498955.1. Lineage (GTDB taxonomy): Bacteria > Patescibacteriota > Saccharimonadia > Saccharimonadales > Saccharimonadaceae > UBA1547. The sequence continues at coordinate 26,623 of CAZCIE010000002.1, forward strand.
TGGCGGCATTGATGACAAGTGATCAAGATGATATTGATAGGTTAGCGATTGAAATAAATGAGTGCAAACATATGGGGATAACAGTGTTACCGCCAGATATTAATGAAGGCTTCATTGAATTTGCAGTAGTGCCTGGTAAAAAACAGGTTAGATTTGGGATGGCAGCTGTAAAGGGGGTTGGAGTTGGTGCTGTCGATGAGATTCTTCGTGCTCGCGCTGATGGAAAGTTTACATCTATCGAAGATTTTGCAAAACGAGTGTCGACATCAAAGTTTAATAAAAAAGCTTGGGAATCGTTAATTAAATCTGGCGGGTTTGATAGTTTAGGTGATAGGTCTGATTTATTATTCAATCTTGAGACCATTCAAGCGTTTGCTAGTAAATTACAAAAAGAAGCACTAAGTGGTCAAACTGATTTGTTTGGAGATATGGGTGACATCGCTAACGTCCAGCCTACATTAGCTTTGCAAAAATCTCCAACTAAATATACTGATCGAGAGCGCTTGTCTTGGGAGCGAGAATTAATGGGATTGTATATTAGCGCGCATCCATTAGATAATTACGATAAATATTTCGAAGAGCAAACGATTCCATTGTCACATTTGTCTCCGGACATTGATGGCAAAAAGGCCACAATTGGTGGTTTAATTTCCAAAGTCCGAACAATTGTTACAAAAAGTGGGTCCAAGATGGCATTTGTTGGTATCGAGGACAAAACTGGTGAGTCAGAAATAGTCGTTTTCCCAAACTTGTTTGAACAATATGGGGCAAAGTTGGTCCAAGATGCAGTAATTAAAGTAACAGGCAAAATCAGTGCTAGGGACCGCGATGGCAATGTCGGCACCGAGGCAAAAATGATTGCCGATGACATTCAGTTCATTTCTGATCAGGAATTAAATGATTATCAATCAACTGGTCGCAAAATGGACAAACCAAAGACAAACAGCAAGATTACTGCGACCCGTGTAAAGAACGCAAAAACAACCTCAGTACCAAACAGGAAACCAGTAGAAAATGAAAAATTAGAACAGCTTTTCATTCATATTAGTGATCCAGACGACCATCAGTCATTATTGTCACTAAAACAAATTTGTGGCGATTTTGCTGGTCCATCAGATGTGATATTAGTTTTAGGATCTGACAAAAAATCAGCTGTAAAGTTACCTTTCAAGGTTAACATTAGTAAAAGTTTGACTGATTTATTGGCAAAGACCTTGGGCAAAGAAAGTGTTGTTGTTAAGTAGTCAGTTGAAAAAGCGCAATTCCTGCGGCCACGCTAACATTAAAAGATTCCTTTTTGCCAACCATTGGTATTTCGATAATGTCGTCACATTGATCAATTAAATCCTGGGTTATACCATGGACTTCCTCTCCTAATAATAAGGCGATTTTTTGCGGAGCTTTGTAGTCCTTCAGATTAATACTTTTGTCATTTTGTTCTAGTGCTACAATTTTGTAGCCTTTACTCTTTAAAAACGCTAGATCTGGTGTGTCCATATGTTCAAATGGGACCATTAATTCGGCACCAAGCGCGGTTTTATGAATCTGGTTGGTTAGTTTTTCGCGTATGTGTGGCAGCCGGGCGTCATTTGGAACTGTTGGGTATGGGCTATAGCCGCTAATAATCAATTTTTCAATCCCAAACCCCTCGCAAGTACGAAAAATAGACCCAATATTGTGTGTGGATCGAATGTTATGGGCTATGACAATTATTTCTTTCATTATATATATTATAGCACATAGTATTGACTAAATAAAGGAAGTATGCTATAATCAAAATGTAGGGCCAAAAATCTATTTGAATGGAGGTGAGAACATGTATAACACAGACTTAGTATCTGGGTCGTTTTCAAAAACGGCTCAAAACCCGGAAGGCGCTCTCTATT
>CAZCIE010000003.1:0-18713 GCA_964498955.1 uncultured Saccharimonas sp. (SeqCode)
TCACCGACTGAGGCGGGGTCGCCGGTAAGGTGACCAAGTCCTCTCTCGCGTACCATAAAAAATAGACCGAATAGCCGGTCTTTTTTTTATTATTATCTAGTTAACACTGTATATTTAATTATAGCACAAAAGTCATTAAAGTCAATTGTTTCAATAAAAATAACCCAAAGAAGGGCTAATTACAACTCACGGCGGTAAATGATGAGGGCCGCATTTCCGTACCTACGATTGTCCACCACAACAAATCCTTTAACGGCCGGCACCTCACCACTACCTGGGTATGATAGTAGCATAAGCCCATTGATTTTTAACACCCCCAATAATTTAGTAACTGTGGATAACTGTACGTCGTTAAAGGGTGGATCGGCAAAAATAATATCAAAATTTTGTCCTTGATTTTTTTCAATCCATGTACTAAGGCCTATTTTTGTGGCTAATGTTTGGCCTTGAACTCCAAGAATTTCTATATTTTGAGATAAAGCTAAAAATGCTTCCTTACCGCGTTCAACAAAAACAGCTGAATTAGCGCCACGGCTTATCGCTTCAAGTCCAACAGAACCAGTACCAGCGAACGCATCTAGTACCGTCGCCCCAACAATTTTGTCACCAATAATATTAAACATAGACCCACGAATTCGTTCACTCATAGGATGAGTTGTCGGACTGTTTGGCGATTTAATAGTCCGCCCACCAAATTTTCCAGCAATTATTCGAACGTTCAAGACTTTGCTTTCTCTACATTAATAACCGCGGCTGACCACGCCAGTGACACCATCTTTATAATCTCGGGTATTAATACTTTTTTCGTTTCGTTCGCTAGGTGCCACGTCCAGCCCGATGACCCAAATTCCTCATACATTTTTAAGGCATAAATTTTTGTGACTGATTCACGATATATGACGTCAAAGCCAACTTCTTTTAATCTGTCAAAATCTTTTTTGGTCGGACCAACATGCCGAAACTTTGCTGTCGAAATTGCCGAGGCAATGCCTGCTTCAAATAATAAATGGGCCGTAAAAACACCATCTGCGCCAATATATTGCCAGTTTTTAGAAATAGTGTCTTTTAGACCGTCACCTCTGATAACTAACTTACTTTTAAGTGATTTACGGTTATCATGAGATTTTCCCCATAATTCTTCTATTTTATCGCCCAATGGGTAATGGTGGGCCGGAGTTAAGCCATCAACCACAGCGTGAGCAAGCCAAGCTGCCTCAAACGCTGATCTAGTATAATTATCTGATTTTAGCGCTTCAGATAGATTATGGATATGATCAGAAACCATAGTTGTAAGCGATACATCATTATCATCTGCTGGGTCAATAAAATGCCATGGTTCGTCCTGAGCAGAACCTTTTCTCTTGACGCCATCTGGGCCATTATTACCTTCAAAATATAAAATATCTTTGATATTTGGGAATTTCACTTTTTTTGGGTCATGTTTGATAATTTGTGTTCGTGCCACACGATCAATTTTTTGGTGAACGCCTACATATCTTCCTGAATCTTTTAATAATGTTGTTCCTGCGTACATATTTTTAAGTGTTTTCTGTATATTAATTTAATGTTGTTAGCCGTTGATAATAATGGACTTGTTTGGCCAATTGTTTATATTGTAGCAGATTTTTGTCTGACTGCGCGAAAGCTTTTGCCTGTTTTTGAGCCCGAGCAATCATTTTTGAGTCCGCAAGTGTTGCAATTTGTAAATTTAGTGCACCATGTTGAGCGCGACCATAAATTTCGCCTGGACCTCTTAGTTTTAGATCAACTTCGGCCAAATAGAACCCATCATTGCTTTTTTCTAGCTGCCGTAAACGCTCTGTCGGTTTTGCACTGGTACTAGTTACCAAATAACAATAGCTTTGGTGAATACTACGCCCCACCCTACCTCGCAGTTGATGTACTTGGGACAACCCAAACCTATCAGCATCCTCTATCACAATTACAGTAGCGTTTGGTACGTCAACTCCTACTTCGACAACTGTCGTACTAATCAATATATCTAATTTTCCGGCGCTAAACTGATGCATAACCGCATCTTTTTCATCAGCTTTTAATTTACCGTGTAACAGCCCAATCTTACGATGCTTAAAAATAGAGTTTTGCAGCCGAACATGCTCGGCTTTGACGCTTTTAATCTCGTTTTCTGGATTTTCATCAATCAGGCTACAAATAATATATGCTTGTCGGCCATTGGATATTTCGATATCAATATTTTTATACAATTGGTCCTTGCTATTAGGTGACCAAATCTTGGTTTCGATCGGCAATCGACCCTTTGGCAACTCATTTAAAATACTAATGTCAAGTTCACCGAAAACAGTCAACTGCAAACTACGCGGGATAGGAGTTGCCGTCATCGCCAGCATATGTGGCATAAATTCTGATTTACCCAGTAGTTTTTGCCGTTGATCCACTCCAAAACGATGCTGTTCATCTATGACGACAAACCCAAGCTTATGAAAGATTACTGATTCTTGAATTAAAGCGTGCGTTCCTACTACTACATTTATTGTCCCATTTTTTATCTGTTCGTAAATTGTTTTTCGAGCAATGCCTTTAACGCTGCCAGTAAGCAAACCGACATTTATGCCAAATGGTTGCAATAGTTTGGTCAAGGTTTCAGCGTGCTGGGTCGCTAATATCTCGGTTGGAGCCATTATCGCAGTTTGAAAACCAAAATTTGATACTTGGCAAGCAACCAAACCGGCTACTACTGTTTTGCCCGACCCAACATCACCTTGCAACAACCGATTCATTGGCGTTGGCTTTTCTAAGTCTTGCAATATATCCCACGCTGCTATGCGCTGGGCGCCAGTTAATTCAAACGGTAGCTTTTTAACAAAGTTAGCTACTAATGGCTGATTAAATGGAATAACCCAGCCATGTAATTTTGCGTTATATTGCCGATTTAATTGACTTGCAAGTATTAATTGAAATAATTCTTCAAATGCCAATCGCTCACGAGCCGATTCGATATCTGACATATTTGATGGAAAATGCATCGCAAGTATCGCCCGACTACGTGACACCAAGTTTTCACTTTGGATGATGTTAGTTGGCAGCGTTTCTGGCAGCATTGTAATCATGGGGCGAAGTTCTGACATAATCTTTCGTACCAAGGTTGTTTTTAGACCCTTGATAGCACGATAAACTGGTAAGATACGATCAGTCTGAACCGGCATTTCGCTAACCTTCTCAGCACTTGGGGCAGTTAATTGATAGCGATTATAGTTAAATTCAAATTCTCCAGAAAAATAAAATTCATCACCAGATTTTAGTTGAGTTTCGCGATATGGCTGGTTAAACCAAACTGCCTGTAATTTACCACTGTCATCTGCAAGCGTTGCAGTAGTAATCCGTAGTCCTCGCCGGACTGGCCTAGTTGATATCTTTTCACATCTGGCCTTAATAGTTACCTTACCTGGTGAAATGTCAGATATTTTAGTTATATGAGAAAAATCTTCATGTCTATATGGTAAAAAATCAATTAGGTCGCTAACGCAGTTAATTCCAGCCTGGTTAAATTGTTCTGCTGCTTTTGGACCAACTCCTTTTACCCTATTAAGCGGTAATAAAAAACTCATAAGATTAGCCTTCAGCTACAATTTTTTTTGTTTTATCAAATCTGGTTTTCATTTGTTCAGATGTTTTTGCCTCTACCCTAATTCTAAATAACTGCAACTCATTTTGTGACCTTCGAACAGATATAAAGCCATTTTCGCCAAAATCCAAGTAAACGCCATCCATTTTAATCTGTTTTGCCTCTGGGAATGCAGTAATCAATCTGCTAAATACTGTTGAAGGATTTTTTGCTTCCATAGATTCTTCGGGTGATGCACTAAATACGGTCACCTCGTCAATTAATTGCGATAGCTTTTTACCACTATCTCCAATCAATTTTATTACTTTAAGAGCGGCGAATAACCCATCGTCAATATTATAATTATCAGGAAACATTATATGTCCAGCAAACTCAGCTCCTAACACGCCGCCCTTTTCATATAATACTTGTTTATAAAATGGATTGCCTACCCTCATCATAATTGGAGTCCCACCTGCTTTTTCTATAAAAGTTGGCACAGCCTTTGAAAAACGTAAATCATAATATACATTGCCGCTTTTTGACTTTAACTCCTGTTGAGCCAACAATACGACCAACAAATCAACTGGAACTACTCGGCCAATATCATCGACAAAGTTTGCCCTATCGGCGTCACCGTCATAAAATACCCCTAAATCGGCGCCATTACTCTTTACTTCTGTTATTAAATCCGCAAAATTAACTAAATCGTGTGGGTTAGCTGGGTGATTTGGAAAGTTTCCGTCAGGTTCAGTAAACAATTCAATCACATCCAGTCCTAAATCTTTTACTAAGGGGCTACACGGAATAGAGCCAACGCCATTACTATAATCAAAAACCACCTTTAATGGTTGCACAGAGCCCAAAATTTGTTTTATATGTTGCAAATAGTCAAAAATTATTGTTTTATTTGATATCTGACCAATTTTAATAGATGATTCCTTATAGCCTGCGATAATTAGCGCCTTTATGTTGTTTAACCCATGCGATTCATCTAGTTGAATAGCATTTTTGTCAATTATTTTAAAGGCATTATCGCTGCCTGGGTTGTGTGACGCCGATATCATTACACCACCGTCATATCTATATTTTGCAACTGCAAAGCTTAGCATTGGAGTTGTACACATTCCAATATCAATAACATTTACACCTTCAGCAATTATGCCGTCAATCAAGTTCTTTGCTAGTGACGGTGAGGATTTGCGCATATCATACCCGATAACAATCTGTTTTGCAGAAAAATATTTTGCAACCGCACGTCCGACTGAATATGCTAATTCTTCGTTGACCAGTTTTGGATATGTGCCCCGAATATCGTATGCTTTAAAAGCCGACAAATTTAGCATTTTGCCCCCATCATTATCGAACTAATACAAAGTTATTTTTGCCTTTTTTAACTAAACACAGATTTTCTATTGCCATATCAGAGCCAACTTTTTGACCATCAATAGTAATTGCACCGGCAGTAATTAACCGTTTTGCGTCACCTGTCCCTGTTGCGACTCCAGTTTCAATCAATATCTCAACTACTGATTTGCCAACTGCAGAAGTAGGAATTTCGGCCGCCAACATGTCCAATTCGTCTGACGAAAGGCTGTCAACTGATACTCCACCAAACAACACGCTGGTTACCTTGATAACGCTATCTGTGCGTTGTTTTCCATGAACAATTTCGGTGACAGCTGCAGCAAGCGCTTTTTGAGCAGCGCGTTCACTAGGATTTGTCTTGGTTTGCTGTTCTAATTTATCAATATCGTCTTTGCTAAATAATGTATAGATTTTCAAGTAGTCAATCACACCTTCATCATCACAATTTAACCAAAATTGGTAAAATTTATAGACACTTGTCTTGGCTGAATCGAGCCAAACGGCACCGTCTTCGGACTTACCAAACTTTTTACCGGTAGATTTGTTCATAACTAATGGAATCGAGTATACGTTTGATTCTTTTCCATCTAATCGACGAATCAAATCTACGCCTGCGACACAATTACCCCATTGGTCGGCACCACATACTTGCAACGAAACACCAAATTTTCGTGAAAGATAAAGAAAATCATATGCCTGAATTAACGAATAGCTAAATTCGGCATAACTAAGCCCTGCACCATCTGCGCTAAGCCTGGATTTAACAAATTCACGGTCCAACATTTGACTCATCGGCACATTCATACCGATCTCAGTCAGAAAATCTAAATAATTCATATTTTTAAACCAGTCATAATTATCGACTAGCGTAAAGTTTTTACCAGCAAAAACTTGATTATATTGAGCAGCAATCCCATTCTTATTTTTTGCAATTGTCTCGATAGTTTTTGTCATACGAGCGCTTGATTTACCATCAGGGTCGCCAATCAAACCGGTAGCGCCGCCAACCAATAGAAACGGCTTGTGGCCATGGTCAATAAAATGCCGGACCATCATTGCAGCTGCAAGGTTGCCAACTGTCATACTATCAGAGCTGGGATCTACGCCCCAATAAAATGAAAGAGGCTCTTTGTCTAGAATTGATATGTCGCTAAACGTAGTTTGGCTTACAAAACCTCTCCACTGCAACTCTTCTGATAGCTTCATTCTGCCTCCGTTTTTAATTAATAATAATAGTATATCAAATTTACTACTTAACGTCATATTTAGTGATATAATTATAATTAATAATGTTTGTAGGGATTATATCTAAGGTAAAAATTATGGCTAAAAAAGTTGCCGCTAAGTATAAAAAGAAAACTCGCAAATTAAGCGTTTACTCAAATTTATCAAAACGACCCAAACCCGGTAGCCGAAAAGCGATTACCGCTAAAGAGTACCAATACTTGGCATCACTACCAAAATATTCTTATAAACGTTTATTATTTCACTTAAACCCAAAACATTTTATGTCATATTGGTTCAGCAAAAAAGGAGCCGTTAAAGCACTTAAAATAATGGGCATAATAATGCTTGTATTATGTTTACTAGTCGGTGGATTGTTTGCATATTTTCGTAAAGATCTAGACGCAATAAGACCAAGCGAAATAGCAAAAAATGTTAAAAGCACCGTAAACACATATGTGGACAGAAACGGTGAATTGCTTTGGGAAGACAAGGGTGCCGGCAATTATAAATTAGTCGTTGATAGCAAAAATATGGGTACATACATCAAACAAGCTACTGTTGCTATCGAAGACAAAGAATTTTATCAACACAGCGGGATTAGTATATCAGGATTGATAAGAGCTGCTATAAATAACTTTTTGGGTGGCCGAACTCAAGGCGGTTCAACGCTTACTCAACAACTGATTAAACAAGTATTTTTTTCTACCGAATCAGATAAACGCGGCATCAACGGCATACCTCGCAAGATCAAAGAAGTAATCTTGGCACTAGAAATTGAGAGAATGTATAACAAAGACCAAATCTTAACACTTTATCTTAATGAATCACCTTATGGCGGACGAAGAAACGGTGTAGAATCTGGTGCCCAAACTTATTTTGGAAAATCATCAAAAGATTTATCTTTACCTGAAGCCGCCTTAATTGCGGCAATCCCACAAAACCCATCTGTTTACAATCCATATAATATCTATGGCCATGATGGATTAGTCAACCGCCAACATTCCGTGCTTGATGGAATGGTAAAAATGCGATATATCACCAAAGCCCAAGCCGATAAAGCCAAAGCCTACCCTATTATTGATCATATTAACCCCGAATCAGATCAATATACTAACATCAAGGCCGCTCATTTTGTCCAAATGGTTCGATCTCAACTAGAAGATGAGTTAGGGTCTTCGGTGGTCGGAAAGGGTGGTCTAAAAATCAAAACCACACTAGACATTCGGGTTCAAAAAAAGCTTGAAGAAGCTATGAATGATATGTTTACCTCTTATGTGCCAGACTATGCGGGTTTTAGCAACGGTGCAGGCACAGTCGAGGACGTCAAGACTGGTCAGATTATTGCTTTACTTGGAAGTAGAGACTTTAATTATGCAGGTTTTGGTCAAGATAACGCCGCAACATCATTTATCCAACCAGGTTCATCAATTAAACCGTTGGTTTATTCAAAATTGTTCGAAAAAAAGCCAGCCGGACAACTCAACTTCGGCAGTGGTAGTATTCTAAAAGATGAAAACATTGATGACCTATACGGAGCAAAGGTTCGAAACGCTGACCAAAAATTTAATGGTGATATAACAATCCGAACCGGCCTCGCGACATCGCGAAACATCCCAGCAATTAAGGCTATGTACATTTCTGGCATCAAAGACACAATAGCCACAATTCGTGATCTAGGCGTAAAAAGTTATTGTACTAATGGCGATGAAGTGAATGCCGGGCTAGCTGCTTCAATTGGAGGCTGTGGACTAAAACAAGTCGATTTAGTAAATGGATACTCGTCTCTGGCTCGTGAAGGCTCATATAAACAGCAATCAACTGTTCTTGAAGTGTATGATAACAACAAAAAACTTCTTAAAAAATGGGTTGATCCTGCAAGCAAACAAATCGTCGATCCTCAGTCAGCATATATTGTTAGCGACATTCTAAGCGACCCAGCCGCTCGAGCCGCACTTAGTAGCTACTATGCGGTTGGCCACAATATCAACGGTGTTAAAACTGCTACAAAAACCGGCACATCCGACAAAGGTGGTCTTGCTAAAGACATCTGGATGGTAAGCTACAGCCCAGTGCTTGCAATGGCTGTTTGGCTTGGTAATTCTGACGCTACAATCCTTCGAGTTGGAACATCTGCTATTCCTGGCCCAATTATCGAAAAAGTAATGGAATACACTCATAAAGAAATTTACGCCCCAGCTGGACTCTGGAAATCTGGTGACTGGTTTGGACAACCTTCTGGCATTCAAAGACTCGATGGCGAAGTATACCCATCTTGGTGGGACAAAAAACAAGGCAAAACTAACGAAAAAATGAAATTTGACACACTTTCAAAATTCAAAGCTACAGCTTTTACACCTGGTACATCAACTATCGAGCTTGAGGTCATCAAAACAATCGACCCAGTGACCAAAAAAGAAATCTATATTGCGCCAGATGGCTATGACGCCTCAAAAGATGACGACAAACATCTTGCAACAGATATTAAACCAACCATATCGCTAACTGCAACCAAGCCAAAGTCTACAAGTCTACTTAAGCCTAACGAGCACATGACCACCATAACACCTGTTGTTAATGCCAACACAACATTCCCAATATCTAATATTGAAATTTTTGCTGATGGAGTTTCTGTTAAGTCTATGACGGTTGCAGAACCTTTTGAATACACATATACTTCAACTGTCACTGACACAACCCCAAAGGTTATTACGTTTACCGCGAAAATTACAGACGCTGGACTTTATAGCGCATCGACAGATGAAACGACCCAAGCTATAGTAGAATTTCCTGCACGTATTTAATAACTTCCTACTGTTTGTTTATCAAGTTGACAAAATTTTGTTCAGATTTATCCGGTTTTGATCGTTTTTTATTAAAATACTTTTGTGGATTTTTAGACTTGTTATTAGGCTGACGTTCGTCAATAGTAGCCTTATATGGTTTTTTGGTCATTTGTTTAGGTTTATCTAAAGATGTCATTTTTGCAAACATCATCTTGCCAGCAGCAGTTTGGAGACTTCGAATAAACTCAATTTCGACAGTTTTACCCAAGTGAGAGCTCGCGTGTTCGACGACAACCATCGTACCATCAATTAGGTGTCCTACGGCCTGATGCGCGTCCTGGCCCCTGCCAGTGAGCTCAAGAAGCATTTTCTCGCCTGGAAGGTATGCCATACGAAGGCTCATTGCTAAATCATTAACGTTTAAAACATTAATATGCTCGACCTGTGCAACTTTGTTTAAATTGTAGTCAATTGTGCATATTGAGCCCCTATATTTTTTAGCAAGCTCTAAAAGACGCTCGTCAACACCGTTTTTTGCCTTACTACCGTCTTGGAAAATTTCGACATTGACGTTTTTCATTGATTGAAGCTCTGATACAACATCCAAACCATGCCTAGCCCTTGCCCGCTTATCATTATCAGCATTATCTGCCATATACTGCAACTCACCAACAACTGATCGAGGGATACTTAGTTTGCCATTGATAAAGCCGGATCCAGCAACTGCCAAAATTCGACCGTCAATCAACACTGATGTATCAACAAATATTGGCCTTACTTCTTTTTTATGTGATAATTTTTTTGTATTTACTAAAACCAAATATAAAACCATCAACAAAATAACAAATAACATCGATGTATCTATAATATTCATAATTACTCCTTTTTTAAAATTTTAATATGACAATTTACGTAATCAAGCAGACAAATAGTCAATCAATGCTGTTCGCAAATCACTAACTCCTTTAATAAATTTGTCTTTGGCGGCGGATAATGGAGCAATTGCTTGAGTAAAACCTAGCTTTTTTGCCTCTGCAACACGTCTGTCTGTCGATACTACAGACCTTATCTCGCCACCCAAACCAACTTCACCAAAAACGACAACCCCATCGCTAATTCTTCGGCCTGCAGCAGCACTAGCAATTGCCATGCAAATTGCCAAATCGGCTGCTTGGTCATTTAGTCTTAACCCTCCTACAACATTAATAAAAATATCTTTGTCAGATAAGTTTAGCTTTGTACGGCGCTCAAGAACTGCAATTAATAAGTTTAATCGATTTAAGTCGAATCCACTTGCAGTCCTTTTTGGATAGCCAAAACTAGTTGGGTTGACTAATGCTTGAATTTCAACTAGTAGAGGTCGTGTGCCTTCAATAGTTGCAAGCACTACTGAACCATCTGAACTTTGTCGTTCTGCCAGTAGTGCAGCGGATGGGTTTTCGACTAATTTTAAGCCATCTTGAAGCATTTCAAATATTGCCGCTTCGTTTGTTGACCCAAACCGATTTTTAGCAGCTCGTACTATCTTAAAACCACCGTATCTGTCGCCCTCAAATTGCAACACAACATCAACAAGATGTTCTAGCACCTTTGGGCCAGCAATACTGCCTTCTTTTGTTACATGGCCAACCAAGACTACAGCCGCGCCAGACATTTTAGCAGCACGAATTATCACATTACTGCTATTTGTTATTTGTGATACTGTGCCAGGCGCCGATGTAATTTCGTCAAGCGCCAAGGTTTGAATTGAATCAATAATTACCAGTCTATAGCCACCCGACCTGATGGTGGCGGCAATATCATCAGCACTTGTACTAGAGACAAAACATAGTTGTTCACTTTTTTCTGCCCCCAAACGCTCTGCTCGAAGCTTGACTTGTCCTGCTGATTCCTCGCCACTCGCATACATAACAGGCACAGATCTGGCTATAAACGCCGAAACTTGCAACAGTAATGTACTTTTACCAATACCAGGCTGTCCGGCCATTAACACAACACTGCCAGGTAAAATACCTCCACCTAAAACGTCATCCAGATCAGCAAAACCAGTTAATAACCTTTTTGAGCTTTCCTTTGAAGATATTGAACTCATTGTCTGAACTGCCAAAACTCGACCCGAAGTGCTACTTTTTGCGACAACTGATTTGCCAACATCAGCTGATAATTGTTCAACTAATGTATTCCATTCGTCACAATTATCACACTTACCACTCCATTTTTGGTAAACAGCGCCACAATTTTGACAAACAAACTGAGTTTTTGATTTAGACATTAAATATATTATAACCTATATTGAAGGAGCAGGCGCTAATGAGCTATCAAGGCTGGTATAAAGTTTTTTGGATTCTGTAGTAATAGAATTGTATTTATTAATCATTTCATCACTTTTATCGATATCACTCATTATAGATGCTCTGTTGTTGCTTAGGGCATTTTTTCTGGTAACAAGCAAGTTTCTTTCATTATCAAACTGTAATTGATTTGAAAACTGGGCATTTGCTGCTCTATTGTTAAAATCATTAATATCAGAATCTAACAGATACGCATCTGAGTTGTATTGATCAACTCGATCTTCAATCGATTTGATAAGAGCGTCACGTGACTCTAAGATACTTTTTGCACTGTTATCAAGTTCTGTAAATACACTCAAGTATTGATTATTTAATGCTACAACTTTTTGCCTATCACTAAAATATTTACTAAAATATTCCTCAAGCTCTGGATTAATATCAGAAATTTCTGTACCAATAACAGAGTGTAGCTCATTATATAATTGTCCTGGCTCGGTACGATTGTAAAAATCCATTCTAGATTTGAACCTTTGGTCATTCATTATCTTTTCGTACTCGGCCTGCAATAATTCATTAATTTTTGATTTTTCACCATTACCTAACCTGGCATATATTGCATGGAGTGTCTCGTGTGTCGCCGTAACCTCTCGGATACCATCAAGACGACTATCACTAACATCATAAATGTATATTTTACCATTACTATAACAACCCAAAATTGAAGCGATATTTTCGACACTTTCACACTCATCATTAAAAGTCTGAGTACCATTAAGAATTGGTCGGCTAGCTAGATAGATAAACTTACCGCTATCATTAAGCCCTGAACGATCTGCAAGATTTAAAACATCAATACTCGGCTTAAAACTCTGCACAGTTAAATAATCACTGATACTTTGCTGATTAGTAATAATTATAGTCGACAACAACATTAGTACACAACATAAAGCTACCGTAAATATTAAAGTTTTTTGTTTGCTAGTTTTATTGCCCATAATAACCCCATTTGACTAATATTATACTAGATAGTTAGCAGTAACAAAACAGTCTATTCTTCGGAAGCTTGGACTGCATCAAGCAAGCTGTCTTCAATATTCTTGTGGTTTTTTGAAGAGACAGTCTTTGGAACGGCAGCGACTGATTGTTTAATATCTAATTCGTAACCAGTTAAACGACTAGCCAGGCGTACATTTTGGCCTGCACGACCAATAGCAATTGACTGTTGATCTTCGCTAACTAAAACTGTAGCGCGTTTTGTTTTTTTATCAATTTCTACCTTTATTACTTCGGCTGGGCTTAAAGCATTTTTAATAAATTGTTCTTGGTTTTCGTCAAAAGCAATAATATCAATCTTTTCTTGATCACCAATTTCATTCATAACCGACTGAACACGTGTACCGTGTCCACCAACAAATGTACCAACCGGATCAACTCCAGGCATATTGCTTGCAACTGCCAACTTTGTCCTTCGGCCTGCTTCACGAGCAACGGCTTTTATCTCGACAGCACCAGTCTCCATCTCGGGGACTTCTTGTCGGAACAAGTATTCAACAAACTTTTCACTGCCGCGACTTAATATTAACTGTGGGCCTCGCGCATCACGTTCAATATCTTTGATTAATACTTTGATACGGCCACCTACATTATAAAATTCGCCTTGAATCTGTTCGCTTTGAGGAATAATACCAACAGCTTTGCCGATATCAACTCGGACGACTCTTGGCTCTACACGCTGGACTGTACCATTCACGACTGATCCAATTTTGTCTTCGTATTCACCTAAAACAGCCTCACGTTCGGCTTCGCGTAATCTCTGAATTACAACTTGCTTGGCAGTCTGTGCTGCAACACGTCCAAATGTCGTGACTTCATGTTCGTCTTCGATTATGTCACCAATTGCAGCATCTTTTTTGATAGATTTAGCATCTTTTAGACTTATTTCGACTACTGGCGACCCAACTTCTTCAACAACTTCACGAGCAACAAATACCTTTGCGGTACCTTTGTTAATATTTAGCTCTGAGCGAACTTCTTGATCGCGCTCTCCGTTATCACGACGCCATGCAGCAGCGATTGCTTGCTCGATTACAGCCAAAACAGTTTCTTCTGGCAAATTTTTTTCTTCGGCAATTGTATGAACTGCCAATATTAATTGCTTAACGTTTATTTCTTCCATTAATTTTTACCTTTCGTATTTTATTAAAAAAGCCGACCTGCCGGCCGACGATATGCAATGAACTGCCTATGATTATACTCCAAAATTATTTTTTTGGCAATAATTGATTTGGACATTTAACTAAGACTGTTTTTATCGCATCAAATTCAGCCTTAGTTACCCAAAGCTGATATTTTTTCTTGACAGCTATTTGCCTAGCAACGTATTGACACCTAAACGATTTATTTGGCGGTAGCCAGGTTGCCGCATCGCCATCGCTTTTGTCCATATTCACTTTTCCATCGACTGCCAGTAATTCAAGTGGGTCATTAGCCAGTTCAATTCTTTTTTCTTTTGTAAGCTGCTGAGCGCCTTTTTGCCATGCGTCTGACAAGGCCACAACATGATCAATCTGGACTGCACTGCTTGTACCACTGCCACGCTTAAACAAAATTGTTTTGCCAGTATACGGGTCGTTTAAAAGCCCAGTCAAGACATTACAGTTTTTATCCAATGCGGGGTTAGATAAATCACGATTCAATATGATATTTCGCATATCACAGCCCAACCTTGTGTCCCAGCTAGCGCCAAATTGACTGCGATCATAGCCTGTTTTTGGTGCCCTGCCTTTTACAGACAAGGTTTCAAGTTGTTTTGTTGCAAGTTCATTATCTGATAATCCAAGAACAGTATTGTTTTCGGTTGTTTTTATGTAGCTGTCTGTCGGAAGGTTTGTCTTGACAATAAATAATATCCCAAAGAATACTGTAGTTAACAAAATTATTCGTCTTTTTTTAAAAACATCCATGTATATATGTATTATGCATCACTTTATAAGGTGTTACAATGAAATAGGTGATTTATTCAATAACTATTTAATATTAATACAGAAACTGGAGCAAATATGCAAAAATTTGATAAAACTGTTCGACCCCAAGATGACCTATACGATTATGTAAATAATGACTGGAAAAAGAAAAATCCTATCCCACCAGAATACAGTATTTACGGAACTTTTGAGGAGCTTGACGACAGATCGACACAGGCGGTAAAAGGAATTATAGATAAGATCGCCAACACACCAATAAATAAACTATCATATAACCAAATCCTTATTAAAAAATTTTATAATACGACGATGGCTTTTTCTGAACTAGCAGCAAACAGTCTACAGACTCTTTCTGATGAAATTTTAAAAATTCAAAATATAAAATCACAGGCTCAACTTGCGAACTACCTTGGGCATGCTCACTCGCATCATTCAACACCCTTTTGGGCATATGGAATTGATCTGGACGACAAAGACAGCACTGTTCAAGTACTACGATTTGGGCAAGATGGCCTTGGGCTGCCAAATCGTGATTTTTATTTAGAAAACAACAAAAAAATGAATAATATTAGAAAAGGTTACTATGAATTATTTAATAGACTTAGACTATTACTACCAAACCACTCTGCCAAAAACTGGGATGCGATTATTGGAATTGAGAATGAAATTGCAAAATACTCTAAAACCGAGATTGAACTTCGTGATGTAGAAAAAAACTACAATAAGTTTAGCCTAGCAAGTCTAAGGACGACTTTTCCAAATTTCGATTGGAACGAATATTTTGCCGGGATGGGTTGGAAAAAACCAAACGATCATATTGTCATGGGCCAGCCGTCATTTACTGAAAAAATTATTAATATCTTAAACAATAGATCCCTTGATGAAATCAAGGAATATCTGATATGGCACATGATCATATCTTTAGAAAAATGGATTAGCGACGACACCAGCCAGGCACATTACAATTTTTATGGCAAAATCCTATCTGGGACGGAAGAGCGACCAGAGCTTTGGAAACGAGCAATATATCTTGGCAATAGGACCATAATGGGCGAAATATTTGGTCGTGAATATGCCCTAGAATATTTTTCTGAATTTTCGAAAAAGGCTGTTTCTGATATTGTTGAATTGTTAAAATCCGCATTTCATAAACACATCGATTTGGCCGAATGGATGGAAGCAAGCACTAAAATAACTGCACATAAAAAACTTGATAACTTTCGTTATTTTATCGGTTACCCTTCGACTTGGCATGATTTTAAGCAGTTAGATCTTTGTGACAATAACCAAATATCAAACATTATAAAATTAAGAGAATTTAATTCAAACATTAAACTGGCAAAAGTCGGCAACCCTGCAGAAAAGGAAGACTGGCAAATGAATGCATACGAAGTAAATGCTTATCATGATCCAAACCAACTGGTTGTATGTTTACCGGCTGGAATATTACAACCGCCATTCTTTGACCCAACAACCGATATTGCATCAAACCTTGGTGGCGTTGGAAGACTAATTGGCCACGAAATGACACATGGTTTTGACGACACCGGTTGTCAGTTTGACGAGCACGGCAACAACAGGCGCTGGCAAACGTTAAAAGAAGTTCGTGAATTTAAACTGCGCGCAAAAGGCTTAATTGCTCAAGCCAGCGCCTATGAAGTCTTGCCTGGCATTTTTCAACCAGGCAAATTAGTTATCGGTGAAGCTATAGCTGACCTGAGCGGTCTTGAAATGGCTGTAGAAGCCTTAAAAATTAAATGCGGCGGATTAGTGACAAAAAAATCGCTTCAAAAATTATTTATAAACAATTCAATCTGCGAACGCCGTGAAGCCAGGCCTGAATACTTGCACCAAGTTGTTAAAACTGACGTCCATCCACCAGCAAAATATCGTGTTAATGGCACTGTTATAAATATGGATGATTTTTATACTGCTTTCGATGTCAAACCAGGTGACAAACTATACTTACCGCCCGAACAACGTGTCCGCATTTGGTAATTAGATTTCTAAAAACTGCTCAACTTCAGGTGGTTGCCCCGACAGCGAGATTACTGCCAAACGTAGGTTCTTGTCGTCAATTCTTGTTTTTTGAACATAAAATTTGGCGGCAAACTTCATTTGATTTAACTTTTTTCGAGTTATGGCATCCAAACCATCACCGTATCCAGCCGATTTTCGATATTTTACCTCTGTAAAATAAATAGTTTCTTTATATTTTGAAATAATATCAATTTCACAATATTTTGTCTTCCAGTTGCGTTCGACTATCTGGTGGCGGTTTCTAATCAAATAATTTGCCGCGATGTCTTCGGCGCTGTCGCCAATTTGTTTTGTCGTGGCATCGTCAGCTAATTTGTTCACTTTTTTATACTTTTTTAGTGGCGCGAAAGACAACCGATGTAGCCTTGTGACTCCAAATTGTTTAATAGATTCACTATGTAATTTCGTTCCATAACCAACATGTTTTTCAAAACCGTATTCAGGATTTGTCTTTGACTGTTCGGTCATGTAATTATCTCGAGCGACTTTGGCAATTATTGACGCTGCCGATACCGCCGGGATTAACATGTCGGCCTTTTTAAGTGTTGTCACGTATTTACCTTTGGAAGTGTCTTTCAAAAAGTTTACGGTGCCATCAATAACAATCTCATCATAATAAGTTTTAACTTGTTCGACGGCTCTTTTGGTAGCCTCAACTAATGCCTGAGACAACCCTCTTTTATCCAGTTCCTGCGCACTTACCCAACCCAAGCCAAATCCAGACGCTTTTTCCTTGATTTCCACCTCTAGTCGCACACGCTGCGATTTTGTCAACTTTTTGCTGTCAGTGAGCCCAATTATTTCGGCGCCACCCAATACAACTGCGCCAACCACCAGTGGACCAGCCCACGACCCTCGCCCAACCTCATCAATCCCAAGTATCATAGATCTAGTATATACAAAAAACCGCCAGATTGGCGGTTTTAAGTTATAAACAATTTATAGCTAGGCTTCAGCGTGACGAGCTTCGACTTCAGCAGCTTTGGCATCAAGTTCGGCTTGTTCAGCAGCTTTTTCGGCGGCTTTTGCTTCGGCTTCGGCCTTGGCAATTTCTTTTAGCCTTGCCTGTTCTGCTTCGTATTCTTCGTCAACAACATCATT
Organism: uncultured Saccharimonas sp. (SeqCode); assembly: GCA_964498955.1. Classification (GTDB taxonomy): domain Bacteria; phylum Patescibacteriota; class Saccharimonadia; order Saccharimonadales; family Saccharimonadaceae; genus UBA1547. The sequence goes on from CAZCIE010000003.1 coordinate 17,378, forward strand.
AACGCCTTCACGATCAAAGTTTTGGTTTTTGAGTCGTGCGCCTTTACCACTTCGTTCACGCAAATAACTTAGGAAGTTACGACGAACCTTTGATCTGCGGACAATCTCGATTTTTTCAACTAATGGGCTATGGATAAAAAATCCTTTTTCAACGCCAACACCACTAGCAATCTTACGAACAGTAATGCGTGATGTGTGCGAATTACGACGGTCAGTTCGAATAACAACACCTTCAAAAATCTGAATACGTTCTTTGCCGCCTTCTTTAATTTTTTGGTGGACCCTAACAGTATCGCCGCTTCGAGCGTCAACAGTTTTCGACTTTTTTTGTGCATCATTAACTTTTTTGATTAATTCAAAACTCATATTTTTCTCACCTATCTTTAATAATATTCAGTCAGCTATCAACTATACCACAATAATTAATTATTTAAAAGGGTTAAATTGAAAAAGGTTCACTGAAACAAAATATGGCTATAATAGCAGATAGCCATAACCTAACGATGGGATAGGTATTCGGTAGTAAAATATCAATAACAGATAATATGCATAAATTAACACCTTCACAGGTCCGTCCTCTTTTGGTGTAATAAAGTTGTCGTTATGTCAAATATGCAAAAATCGCAAAACATTTAATACTACTAGGTAGCTATACTACCTACTACCTACTACCTACTACCTACTACCTACTACCTACTACCTACTACCTACTATTTTTATTATTGCTCTAAAAACGTAAATTCGTTGTCGGCGATGCGGATAAGGCTGGTGCCTTCGGCGCCTTGACGACGCAATTCATGAGCAATCCCAAGTTTTTTTAAGATATCTCGCAAACGGTTAACACTATCGTAATTATCATAATCAGTTCGTCGGGCAAATCGCTCAATTTTGTCACCTGTTACCACAAAGAATACACTTTCATCTGTCTGGACTTTTTCTACAGCCCAAGCAGCCGATTTTTGCTCTGCATTTAACGATATAGTTTCAATTTCCTCTTCGTCCTGCGCCAACACTTCAACTTCTCGTGATTTAACCACTTTTTCCAGTAAAACACGCAATAATTCCGTTAATCCCTTGTGTGCACTAGCCGAAATTGCAAAAATAGGCGTTTTTTTGGAGACTTTTTTAAGTTCTCTAATTTGCATCTGAATAATATCGTCATCTAATCCTTCAATCTTGGTAATCGCTATAACCTCCGGCCTATCTGTTAAATCAACTGAATAATTAGCCAGTTCGTGACGAATAGTCTTATAATCTGCTGCAATATCATTTGAGTAAGCGTCAATCATGTGCAACAACACTGCCGTACGCTCAACATGACGTAAAAATGCGTCAC
>CAZCIE010000004.1:0-18028 GCA_964498955.1 uncultured Saccharimonas sp. (SeqCode)
CCGCTGTAGCTCAGCTGGTAGAGCGGCGCTTTCGTAAAGCGTAGGTCTCCGGTTCGATTCCGGACAGCGGCTCCATATTTGAAAATATATGAAAGACATCATCAAAGATTCATTCAAAAAACTACTTGCCGATAGGTATTTATTGGCATTGGTTATATTCAGCTTGCTTGTAGCAATATCTTGCGCGATAATTATCGGTTTAAACGTTCATCCTCGTGACTTAAGGCTTCCTTCGCGGTATTCAGCATACGGTATTACTCATTTTTATACAGCTCAATGGTATTATTTATTAGTTTTTGTTATTTTCGGAATAATTTCGGCCGTGTTACATTCGGCAATCGCCGTCAAATTATTAATAATCAAGGGGCATTCGCTTGCAATAGTTTACGCCTGGTCTGGTTTAGGCATAATAATACTAGGGCTAATCACTGCGTTATCGGTTCTTAACGTTCAAAAGATTTTATAAATATGGTTGATATAGAAATTCCACTAGGCAAACGAAAACTAAAATACCGCCTTTTTGAAATGTTACCGGCGTTTTTAAGTTATGGCTCATTTGTTTTATTGATAGTTTTATCACTGTTAAGCCCAATACTTGCTGCAATATATCTATTATTTATTATTACGACATTACTAGTTAAAGCTGTCGGCATTGCAGCCCGTACAATTCAGGGTAGCCGACGGCTTGAATCAGCCCAAAAAGTCGATTGGCATTCGCGGCTCGCGGATCTTGAAAATCCAAAGGCGGCTTTTGCAGTCGCCCAGCGCCACAATCGCTCGAAGGCATATGGCGCGATTACTCATATTGATAATTTACGTTTAATTTCTGCTGATCCAGATGACTTCCCACGACCATCACAAATTTATAATGCCGTGATTATTGCTACTTATAACGAGTCATACGAAATTATCGAACCTACAATTCAGTCTGTTTTAGCAAATACATACGAATCCAAGCATATTATATTAACAATTGCTTATGAACAACGTGGCGGTGAGGCTGTCAAAGCTACTGTGACTAGACTTCAAAAAGAGTTTGCTGGTAAGTTTTACGCTTTCCATATTGTCGAGCACCCCAAAGATATTCCAAATGAAGTCAAGGGTAAGGGTAGTAATATAACTTATGCTGGAAAATTTTTGCAGGGTTGGCTCAAAGAAGAGGGTATTGCGTCGAAAAACGTCATAGTAACGACTTTGGATAGCGATAACCGCCCTTATCATTCGTATTTTGACTATGTTACATACGAATATATCGTCCACGAAGACAGAAAACACCTGTCATATCAGCCCTTGGCGTTATTTATGAATAATATCTGGGACGTGCCAGCGCCAATGCGCGTTATTGCAACGGGTAATTCTTTTTGGAATATCATCAGTTCGATGCGACCACATACACTGCGAAACTTTGCTTCACACTCACAATCAATGGATGCTTTAGAGGAAATGAGCTTTTGGAGCACTCGTACAATTGTCGAGGACGGCCATCAGTACTGGCGAAGCTACTTCTACTTTAATGGTAATTATTCGGTTTTACCGATATATGTGCCGATTTATCAGGATGCAGTGCTAGCCAACACCTATTGGAAAACGCTTAAGGCTCAGTTTATACAGCTTCGAAGGTGGGCATATGGGGCCTCGGATGTTCCTTATGTAGCTACAAGGCTTTTTACTAATCAACGTAATGTTCCACTGGTCAGCGGCCTGGCACGCTTCCTGAGGCTTTTAGATGGGCACGTAACGCTTGCAAGTGTATCAATACTTGCGGCTTTTGGTGCCTGGGTGCCGTTATTGATCAATGGCGAAGCTGAACGTAGCATCGCAGCTCATCAATTGCCAGATGCTGTTAGTGTATTACAGAGAGTGGCAATGATAGGCCTGTTTATATCAGTCTTCCTGGCGTTCAAAATGTTACCGCCACGTCCAGAGCGCTACAAGAAGTCTCGTAGCTTTATGATGGTTGCTCAGTGGGCACTAATGCCGATAACAGCGGTAGCTTATAGTGCGGCGTCAGCCTTGTATTCGCAGGGCAGATTGTTTACCGGTAGGTATATGGATAAATTTGATGTGACAGATAAAGCCACTCATTTGACGGCAGCACAAGCTCGACAAGAGCTAAAGTCCACAAAGAAGTCAAAATAATAGATATAAAAAACATAAAAATAATAGCACCCTTAAATTAATCAGGGTGCTATTTAAGAAAATGTCGATAAAGGTACTTAAATAGTACGAGTTCTAGTCTCGCGCTTTACTTGCTGAATCGTTTTATTGTACTCAAAACCGAGTGAAAAACGAGCAAGTAATGACGGTGAATTTGTTTGTCGAATCTGTTGTGTTTGATTCATATATCCATACTAGCATAAACGTTATAAATTGTCAATGGAACAGCTCGATTATATTTATTCATTTGATGATATACCAGATGTGGTATAGGCTGAAATGATCGCGTGGAAAACTTTTGTGAATTGTGGGGAAAACAAGAAACAGATACTACCATCGAACCTATTATTGACGCACACTGGTCTTGCCATTGGAATATGATGAACTTATTTAATCGTAATTTTGCGCTTGGGGCGTCATTTGATGAGTTAGTTAAACCAGATAGAGTAATTAAGAACCGATTTTTGTTTTGATAACATCATAAGATTATTTTAGATGGGTGGTATATTTAGTATATGGCTATTAATAATAAATCAAATATTCTAAATGACTATGGCTATAATCCATATATTAATGATGGTTTTAGAGAAATAAATCAAAAGGATTACCTATTAGCAAGGGTTGTGGTTGAGTATAAACAGATATATAGGGTTATAACAGCTGAAGGTGAGTATTTGGCAAGAATTACCGGGAAGCACATCTTTGACGCCACTGATAGAGAATGCTACCCGGCGGTAGGTGATTGGGTAGCAATTTCTGATTATGATGGCGAAAAGGCTATTATTGCTGAAATCTTACCAAGAACAACTATTCTAAAAAAGAAGAACGCGTCAAGGCGAGAGAGGTATGGCGGAAAGCAAGAGGCACAGATTATTGCAACGAATATTGATACGGCCTTTATTATTGAATCCACCGACAGAGATTTTAGTCTTAATCGTTTTGAAAGGTATCTTGTCCAGATAAAAGACGGTGGGATAAAGCCTGCGATAGTTCTTAATAAGACTGATCTAATACCTGAAGCAGAATTAGAAAAAAGAGTCGGACAAATTAAAAAGCGGTTTAGAGATGTTGATATTATTCCAACGAGCACAGTTACTGAAACAGGGCTATCAGAGTTAATAACATACATCGAAAAAGGCAAAACTTACTGCTTTGTGGGCTCGTCTGGGGTTGGAAAGTCATCTTTGATAAACAAATTATTAAACAAGAACAGGATAAAGACAAATGAAGTTGGTGAAACGACCGGAAGAGGAAAGCACACAACAACCACCCGAGAGATGTATTTGTTAAACAACGGAGGGTTGATTATTGACAATCCTGGTTCTAGAGAAGTAGGTCTAACTAATTCGATTGATGGAATTGAAGATGTGTTCAGTGAAATTACCGACCTATCTAATAGATGTCGATATAGCAATTGCACCCATCTCCACGAACCAGGCTGTGCTGTCCTTCAAGCTATTAAAGACAAGTCGCTAGATAAAGAAAAATACGAAAACTATCTGAGACTGAAAAAAGAAGCAGAGTATTATCAAATGAGCGATTTGGAAAAAAGAGAGAAAGATAGAAGATTTGGTCAATTTATTAAGAAAGCAACAGATCAGCGATATAAAAACAAATAAAATAATGCTTACAATAAATAAGCATTATTTTATTTGGTGGGCCCTAGAGGGGTCGAACCTCTCACCTCCGCAACGTCAATGCGGCGCTCTAGCCAAATGAGCTAAGGGCCCGTTTACCTATCAAGGATAGCAAAATAGGGGTAGCGATGCAACATATTATGCTATAATTATGTCAAATGAACGAAGATAAACTACATATAATGCGACACAGTATGGCACATATAATGGCAGCGGCAATTCAACGATTGTGGCCAGAGGCAAAATTTGGGGTAGGACCGACTGTTGATGATGGTTTTTATTATGATATTGACTTGGGCGAAACAAAGATATCTGAAGAGAACTTTGGCAAGATTGAAAAATCAATGCGCGAAATTATTAATTTTGGCGATGCTTTCGAAAAAAGCGAAATGCCTATTGATCAGGCAATAAAATGGGCACAAGATAGTGGGCAACCATATAAAGAAGAATTACTGAACGACCTTAAGCGTTCTGGCACCACGAGTGCCAACGATATTGACAAGGATGAATTGGGAGTTGCAACAGATGGCGAATCAGCAGTTTCTAGTGTCACTTTTTATAAAAATGGTAAATTCACTGATTTATGCCGTGGTCCACATCTTGAAACAACCAAAGATGCAGGTGTCTTTAAACTAATGCGTGTTGCAGGTGCTTATTGGCGCGGCAAAGAGACAAACCCTCAAATGCAGCGAATTTATGGAGTAGCTTTTGAAACACAGGCAGAACTTGATCAATATATTGAACGTATGGAACAGGCTAAATTGCGCGATCATCGTAAATTAGGCCAAGAATTAGACTTGTTCTGTTTCTCAGATATTATTGGCCCAGGACTTCCGATGTTTACTCCACGCGGAACGATTATTATTGACAAGCTGCAACAATACATCGAACAGGTTTGCAGGGGTTATGGTTTCCAAAAGGTTAAAGCACCATCGCTTACAAAACCAGAGTTGTTCCAAATATCTGGGCATGCAGCAAAATTTGGTGAAGAATTATTTTCAGTTACATCACCAAAAGGGCACAAATTAAGCCTAAAGCCAGTTCAGTGCCCGCACCATACTCAAATCTTTAATTCACGAATTAGGTCGTACAAAGATTTGCCAATCAGGTATATGGAGTCAGATAAACAATATCGTGCTGAAAAGACTGGTGAGGTTGGTGGTCTTAATCGTGTTTACGCCATTACTGTCGAGGATGGGCATACTTTTTGCGCAGTCGACCAAGTCAAGCAAGAAGTTATTAATATGGTAAATATTATCCGTGATTTTTATTCGGCATTAGGGCTTTGGGGCACTGGATGGGTATCTCTGTCTGTCCGAGATTACGGTCATCCTGAAAAATATATTGGTGAACCAGGCGATTGGGATATATGCGAGAATATGTTAAAGGACGTGTCTGATGAGCTGGAGCTTGATGCAAAACGATGTGAGGGTGAAGCGGCCCTATACGGTCCAAAACTCGACTTTATGTTTAAGGATGCAATGGGCAAAGAGATACAGATACCAACTGTTCAGCTAGATTTTGCAACACCTAAAAGGTTTGGTCTAAAATATACTGATAGTGAAGGTAAAGATGCAAGCCCAGTAATGGTTCATCGAGCGGTTTTGGGTTCATATGAACGCTTTCTGGTTTTATTAATTGAGAATTTTGCAGGTTGGTTACCGTTTTGGATGGCCCCAGAGCAAGTCAGGATATTGACTATTAACAATGAAATACCAGATTATGTCACTGAAATAAAAAATATTTTAGACGGCACTGTACTAATGAAGCCACTAAAATATAATGAGATTCGCTATTCAATTGATGAACGTAATGAGTCACTTGGTAAAAAGATTCGTGAGGCAACAAATATGAAGATTCCGGTTCAATTAATTGTTGGGCCAAAGGACAAAGAGGCTCGTGAAGTCAGTGTGCGTACTCAGTCAGGCGAGCAAAAAGTCCAGTTAGACAAACTAGCTGATTACATATTGGCATTATAACGATGATTCCGTTAGTTGTCATTACAGGCCCGACTGCAAGCGGGAAGACAAGATTAGCTATAAAAATAGCTCAAAAATATAACGGCGAGATTATTTCTGCTGATTCAAGGGCAATATATAAATATGCCGATATAGGCACAGCGAAACCAAGCAAGTCAGATCAGGCGTTGGTGCCTCATTGGGGTGTTGATTTAGTTAATCCGGGTAAGTATTTTTCAGTTGCTGACTATAAAAAATATGCTGATAAAAAAATTTCAGAGATTCGCAGTCGTAGTCGTTTACCAATACTAGTTGGGGGAACTGGATTATACATTGATTCAGTCGTTTTTGACTTCAAATTTGGTAAAAAAGCTAACAAAATCAAAAGGTTTATATTACAACGAATGAGTATAGCAGGATTACAGGCCTATTGTAAGAAAAACAACATAATTTTGCCAGAAAACTCTAAAAACAAACGCTATTTAATTCGTGCAATAGAGAAGAGTGGTTCGAATTGCTCCAAAACTGATTATCCAGAAAGCACAAGCATTATTGTAGGAATAGCTACAGAAAAGTCAGTATTGAGGTCTCGAATTGAATCAAGAGCAACTAGTTTTTTTGCTGATAATGTTGTTGATGAGGCAATGTCATTAGGAAAGAAATTTGGTTGGAATAACGAAGCCATGAAGTCAAACATCTATCCAATAATCAGACAATATAAAAAAGGAGCTATTTCGTTAAGCGAGGCAGTATCAAGGTCAATTGTGGTTGACTGGCGCTTGGCAAAGCGTCAATTAACCTGGATGAGGCGTAATCCTTTTATTCATTGGTTTTCTTTAAGTGATGCCGAAAAATTTATTTCTGATCAACTCGATAAACTTGAATAACTGTGTTATTATAAGAGCAAGAAAGCTATACGGAGGGAATATGATTGATGCATTATTTGGTTCAAAGACAAGAGTGAAGCTTCTTCATTTGTTTCTTAATAATCCAAATCAGCCATTTTATGTTCGCGAGATTACTCGAAAAATTGATGAGCAAATTAATTCCGTTCGTCGTGAACTGTCTAATATGATGGATGTTGGAATTATAACCAGTGATAGTTCTGATAACAAACTTTACTACCAGGTGAATCAGCGATATGACTATTATGTTCCGTTACATGCTATATTTTGCGACACTCCTGTAGAAATGAAACCAGTTATATCAGCTACAGAAAGCGCGGTTTCTGAAGAGTATGGCTCATTGATTCGAATGATACCTGGTATTAGATTAGCAATATTTGCCGGAGTGCTGGCAAAAGGCTCAACAACAAAGGTAGATATATTATTAGTTGGTGACCTGGTGCCTGCTAAGGTTAGCGCTGCAGTTAAGGAAATAGAGAAAAGTGAAGGACGCGAGATGAATTATAGTGTTTTGCCATATGATGAGTTTTATTACCGCTTAAGTGTAAGGGATAGGTTTATCACAGAAATTATTAATGGCAAACATATCGTGGTCATCGATAAAGATAATATTTTAACTAAATAATTTAAATGGAGAAAAATTAAATGTTCGAAATCGAATATAAGGGTGCAAATTGCATCGTCATAACTACAAAAAAATCTAAATTAATAACTGACCCAAAGTTATCAGTTGTGGGACTAAAAGATTTGTCGACAAAAAATGCCGTCGAGTTGTTAACGGAAAAACGATTTGCTACCAAAGAAGACCAAGATACTATATTGTCTATCGATGGTCCTGGCGAATATGGTGTTGCAGGCTTTGATATCCATGGTGTTTCGGCTCAACGCCACCTCGATCGTCCTGATGAGCCACAATTATCGACAATGTATCGGGTTGAGATAGGTGATAGTCGCATTGGAATTGTTGGTAATGTTTATGAAAAGTTGTCAGACGAACAACTTGAAAGTCTTGGTGTTTTAGATGTGCTGGTTATCCCAATTGGCGGTAATGGTTATACATTGGATGCTATCGGTGCCGCAGGACTCGCTCGCCAGATTGGTCCAAAGGTCGTTATTCCTGTACATTACGACGATAAATCATTAAATTATGAGGTACCACAAAACGGACTTGATTTATTTACTAAAGAATTGGGTTCTCCGGTGGAAACAATGGCAAAGTACAAATACAAGCAGCCATCTTCTGACCAGCCATCGCTATCAATTATCGAGATTACTCGAAGCTAGTAGATTATTCTACATTTTAATACCCCTCATTTACGAGGGGTATTAAAATGTAGAATGATATAGTTTATGAAACAATACCTTTTTTCTTTAGTGTGCGGATTGCTTTTGCGCAAACTGTCATAGTTATTTTTTGACCATTAACTTCGAAAGTTTTCTTTTGAAGGTTGGGCTTGAAGACTCTTTTTGTGCGTCGCAAAGATAAGCTCACATTGTGGCCAAATTGTTTGCCTTTTCCGGTTAGTTCACATCGTGCTGCCATATTATTATTTTTCCTCTTTAACGATTTGTATAAGTATAGCGGTTTTTATCTTGTACGTCAAGCAATAAATATTATTATTATGTAGCTCGATACGAACTGGTATACTGGATGAGTATGAATATCAATTTTGAATACATTATTATTGTAATTGTCGTTATCCTTTTGTCTATGACATTACATGAGGCAATGCATGCTTTTGTAGCTTATTGGCTAGGCGATGATACGGCAAAGATGTCTGGCAGACTGACAATTAACCCCATTAAACATCTTGACCCTTTTTTAAGCATAATATTACCTCTAGCCTTAGCAATATCCGGTGGCCCAGTTTTTGGTGGGGCAAAACCTGTACCTCTGAATTACAATAATTTACGTTGGGGCGATTGGGGGGTGGCACTTGTTGCTTTGGCTGGGCCTATTACTAATTTCTTATTGGCTTTTTTTGTTTTTGGTTTTTGGGTATTAATTGGGATGCCGAACGCTAGTTTGGTAGGACAGATATTTATTGTAGCCATATCAGTTAACTTGGGTTTTTGTATCTTTAATATGATACCAGTGCCACCACTTGATGGTTCTCGAATTATGTATGCTTTAGCCCCAGATTTTGTTAGGCGGGGGATGGAGGCGGCTGAAAGATTTGGGATATTGATTATCTTTGGGTTACTATTGATAGCTGGTTCAGCTTTTAGCTTATTTATATCAAACGCTATAAAATTTATTATAGGTTTGTTTGGTGGTGTTTTCGGTATATAAAAAGTGGTATAATTAATATGTCCCGGGGATAACCTAGGCGTAAATGATTTTCCTGATTAATCATTTAGATAGGGAGCTTTACATGATTCGGTTCCTTGGAATCGTTTTGCGAGCACCCACCTTACTGTAAAGTAGGGAATATCATACGCTAATGGAAAGTTCTCGGGATTCTTGTTGCAAAAATTACTTTAATAGATGATATTTGTTATAATTATGGAGGTAGTCCATTAAATGATCGCCCGTTGATTACAATCTACGGGAGGAAAGTCCGGGCAGCATAGGGCATAACAGTCGCTAACGGCGACCAGGGGCGACTCTAGGGAAAGTGCCACAGAAACAAAACCGCCTTGAGAGTAATCTAAAGGTAAGGGTGAAACGAGTGGGGTAAGAGCCCACAGTGCGCTGCGGTGACGCAGAGCAAAGGTAAACCCTGTTAGCTGCAAGGAGATCTGCGCAAAAGATTGCTCGTCTGCAGGTCGATGTCCGCTTGATCTGATAGGTAACTATTAGGCTAGATAGATGATCATTCATGACAGAACCCGGCTTATCGATGGGCTACCAACTAAAAACGACCGTTCCTGATTGGTTACGGTCGTTATTAGTTGGGTAATATAATCTATTTAGCTTCTTTTACGATTTCTGAAAAAGCTTTTGGTTCGTTTACGGCTAGTTCTGATAAGACCTTGCGATCAATTTGGATATCGGCTTTTTTTAATCCTGCAATTAATTTACCATAGGTTGTACCGAGCTCACGAGCAGCTGCGTTAATACGGGTAATCCATAATCCGCGCAAGTCTCGTTTTCGGTTTCGACGATCACGATAGGCATACTGTAAAGCCTTAATGACGCCCTGTTTGGCAAGTCGGTAAGAGCTAGTTCGGCTATGTTGCATACCCTTAGCTAGCTTGATGATTTTCTTGTGTTTTGCCGTTGCGGCAACGCCTCGTTTTACTCGCATTTTTTTACTCCTTAAGCCAACATGGCCCGTTTAATATTTCGTGCTATCTTTCCGGTTACTTCAGATGGTTGTTTTGTGGCGCGTTTACGTCGGCCACTTTTTTTTGTAAGCATGTGGTTAGCTGATGCGTGTAAACACATTATCTTGCCAGAACCAGTTGCCCGCATTCTTTTTGTGGTACCCTTGTGAGTTTTCATCTTTGGCATATTATTTTCTCCTTATTGTTATACTTAAATTTCTTCCTGCCATTATTGGATTTTGTTCTACTACCGATTCTTCTTCTAGCATCGCAATAATTTTTTTAATCATTTCGTATCCAAGTTCCAAATGGGCCATTTCGCGCCCACGAAAGACAAGAACAATTTTTACCTTATGGCCTTCAGCCAAGAATTGTCGAACTTTTCGAAGTTTTATCTCTAGGTCATTTGATGCAATCTTTAGACCTATGTTCATTTGCTTCATCTCAACTGCTTTGGCGTGTTTTTTATTTTTTTGCTGCTCTTTCATCTTTTGGTATTGGTATTTTCCCCAATCGACTACTTTTACAACTGGTGGATTGGCGTTTGGTGATATTTCTATTAAGTCTACACCTGCTTGTTCGGCAATTTTTAGTGCTTCAGACAAACTCATGATTCCTAATTGACTACCATCTGGTCCAATAACTCGTAGCTGATCAGCTCGGATTTCTTGGTTGATGCGAATTGTTGTACTTATTGCTAGTCTCCTTAATTGATATATTGATTGATATCGGTTACTCGTATGACATTTTACCAGATTAGCAACAGTAGTGCAAGCATTTTACTTACGATATTGTATAGCTTCGCTTATGTGCTCGGGTAGTATGTCGGTTTCGTTCGCCAAATCAGCAATAGTTCTAGCGACTTTGATTATTTTGAAATAACTTCGTGCACTTAAAGACAGTCTATCGGTTGCGGTTTTAAGCAAAGACTTAGCAGCGTCCGATAATGGTGCATATTTTTTTATGTCACGATTATTTAATGAAGCGTTGTAATAAGCACTATTATTATATCGATAATTTTGTATTCGTATTGCCTCATTAATTGAATTTAAAGCTGTTGTATGCTGTGTATTTGACATCGTATTGTTTTCTAATAATGATTCATTTGGAACTCGCGATACATTAACAATTAGGTCAATACGGTCGAGCAATGGTCCAGAAAGACGTTTTTGGTAAGCTAATATTTGGCCGCTAGTGCATGTGCATTCTTTCGTACTATCCCCAAAATATCCGCATGGGCACTGATTCATTGTAGCTACGAGCATAAAATTTGCTGGGTAGCTTACATGCCCATTTGCCCGACTTACGTCAATTTTTCTATCTTCAAGCGGTTGACGAAGTGCTTCAAGTGTTGATCGTGGATATTCTGGAAGCTCGTCAAGGAACAGCACTCCAGTGTGAGCTAGGCTTATCTCGCCAGGTTTCGGATGGTTACCACCACCGACCATAGATACTTGGCTAGCTGTATGATGTGGTGATCTAAAGGGTCGACGATATATAATTTCGCCGTCAATATGACCAGCCAAACTGTGAATTTTTGTTGCAGCTATTTGTTCATCGTTCGTTAAATCTGGTAGCAGATTGGCTAATGCCTTTGCAAGCATAGTTTTACCTGCTCCTGGAGTCCCTGATAACAAAATGTTGTGATGACCGGCTGCAGCTATAATAAGGGCTCTTTTGGCCTGTTCTTGGCCTTGTACGTCATCAAGCAGAGGGGGAACTAGCTCTGCCTTAGGCCTTTCTGAGTTATTTGGCGCATAGGCCTTTATAAGTGACTCTTGTTTAAGGTGTAAAAATAATTGTTTTAGATTACTTACTCCAAATATACTGATTCCATCTATTAAACTAGCTTGATCTACGTTATCTTGGGGTAGAAACAATTGTTTATAGCCAGCCTGCTTGGCTAGTTGCGCTATATTTATGGCACCTTTTATTGGACGGAGGCTACCTTCAAGAGCTAACTCACCGGCAAAGAGGGCATTATTAAGTTCGTTTTGCCTGATCTGCCCGCTTACTCCAAGAATGGCAAGCGCAATTGGGAGATCGTAATGAGCACCATCCTTTGGTAATTCAGCCGGTGCAAGATTGATAGTTATTCTTTTTTTAGGAAAATCTAACAGAGAGTTTGATATTGCACTACGTACTCGTTCTTTTGCTTCGTCAATGGCTTTATTGCCTAGACCCACTATCTGTAAAGAGGGTAATCCTTTTGTTGCATCGCACTCAACCTCAATAATCGATCCATCAAAACCAATTGGCGCAGCTGTCATAACTCTAGTAACCATAATTACTACTAAGTTAATCATGCTTGGTGTTTTTGAGCAAATTATGATATAATTAAAGTGTACGTTGGGGCTGATTTTAGCTTTCGACGAAAGGATTTTGACAGATTAGTTGCAAGACGAGGGCGCTCGTAAAACGTATTTTTAATTGCAAACATAATTGCAAAAGCAAAAAGTTTTGTATCAGCAACAGTATCTGGTTTTGCCAGTGCTTTTGCTATGCCTACTTTAGCAACAGCTCGGATTTAATTCGGGCCATCATATCGACCAGGCGACATAGAGCCGGTGTGGTGTTATAAGTATGCCGCTAGCTAACTAGATGGGCTGCAACGCTAGTTAGGACATTTATTGCGTGACTTATAGAATATTTTCGATCGTTTTAAAGTTCGATTAGTCAATAAAAATCAAAGCGAAATAATCTTGTAGAAAACTAGTAGGTTGCCTTTCGGACCGGGGTGCGATTCCCCGCAGCTCCACCAAATTGATTCACTAAAACACCCGCATTTGCGGGAATTTTAGTATATAAAAACAACCGCCTGCGAGGAACGGTTGTTTTCTTGTGGAGTTTTTGATTATCTGTTTATTTTTGACTTCTGTATAATTTATTTATTCAGAAGCTACCCCTATAATAGGGCTTTAAAGTGCTTGTGTCAATAACATTTATTAAAATTCTTTATGAAATTATATTGCTTGTGGATAAGTCATTATTCTAACAAAAATAGGAAAAAGATTTACTGCTAAAATAATAAAATATTTATAAATGATTGTATTGGTATGTTTTACCAAAAGTTTGTATGAAAATAACGATCCAGCTGGGCAATGATGGCGACACAAACAATATCGAATAATTCATTAAATAAGAATAAATATAATTGTTATATTATTCATAATGAAATATTAGAATATACAAACGATTTAGCAACAAGCTAGGAATTAATTTGAAAATAATTATATAGTAATATATTCAAAACAGGCATTAGCGTTGCTAAACTGCGAAACAACTAATAGGCAAAGAATAATTATCAAAATGATGAAATTCAAATAATTTACTAAGCCCGATGTATTAAATAGCATTAGCACACATAATTTATTTGTCGTAGCACAATATCGTTTTTAATACGCAATAATTGCAGGAAGGTGATAAAGAAAAAGCTAAGAATATTTGGCGTAGTAATTAACACTACAGAGTAATAATTACAACGAACAATATTTTAATCTGTAATGTGTTAAATTTTCGCCATACATTGTGACTAATACATCAATTATGTATTGTTGATTATTGACCAATAATAACTCTTATGGTAAAGTGGATATATCTTCAAGAACAAAAACAAACATATAAAATTGAAGACACCTTAACAATTAATTGATCACTGACAGAATTTTGACGGAAATTCGGTGACGGCATATCAAAACAAAAACTAATAATGGCTTTTAATTAAGTCACGCACATTTGTTCAGATATATGTTGGCGTTACCGATGCTCCGCCAAATGGTGCGAGCCTTCTATCAAGTACCAGTGTGTCCAACTTATTTACTTTTTAACAGTGGATAGGTTGGATACACCGAGGAACGATAGCGGCACGGACATATGCTCCTTTAATAGGAGCGGTCAGTGCTACGCCTGCAGCGGCAGGTTGTATGCGCTATCGCGCCCAATATTAATTTTAATGGCGCTTGCTTAGCGCCTACTATAAGCTTGTCGCTCAGGCTAGTTTAAATCTTAAGCATAAATGATATAATCGAATTAATGTTTAGAATAACTATATCTTTAGCTAGCGTTGTAAGCCTCTGCTTACTCGTAATTTTATTAAATATAACGACCCCTGTATCTGTGGGTCCTTTTGGTTTAATTGCAATTTTTGTATTAATGTATCTGTTGTGCTTGGGGCTATTAGCAAACATAATATATTATACTAGTAGATTATATACTCATCTGTCTGCCTTGCTCATAACTAGACGACCTGTTGTTGCATTTTCATTTAAGAGATCATATTATTTTTCGACGATTCTTTCATCTGTGCCTGTAATTTTAGTTGGCCTTCAGTCGGTTGGCCGCGTTGGGATTTACGAGTATGCACTAGTGTTCATTTTTGGATTGATTGGCTGTATTTATGTACTTAAGGGAATTAAATAATTTTAAACACAAGCTTAATAATAAGTGATATAATTACAGACATGAAGCCGGATATTCAAACTCCTGAAACAAATACGAAGATAGCCACAACAGGCTTTGCTTTTGGATCAGAACAAGGTCCAGCAGTCACAAGCCCAGAGCTCAGCCAAAATTCAGAAATAGGTGGCAACACGCGAAGTGCAGAAAGCAACCAGGTTTTAACAACCCCTTTTATTCAGCCCATGACACTACCAACACCTATTGCCGTTGCAGATGATGGTTCTAACCAAGGAGCAGGTGGGACGCCTTTAGTTGCTGCTGATGACGATTTAATTGAAAAAGAATGGGTCCAGCGAGCAAAAAAGATTGTCTCTGATACAAAAGGTGACCCAAGTGCCCGAGAGGGTCAGGCTACTGAATTGAAAGTTGATTATCTACAGAAAAGATTTGGGAGGAAGCTAGGTGCTAATAAATAAGCGCAGCTTTGGCATAAGGGGTATATTATGATAGACACAATTATAACAATTATTGGTGTACTAGTCTCTCTTATAATAATATTCACGTTGATTTTCTTACAATATAGAAAGATTATGCGTGAAGCTAAAAACTATGAGCGTGGGTTAAAAATGATACCTATTTTAATCCATATTCCACCTGCGGGTGAGGATTTGGAAGGTAACGGTCGAGACGAGCGAGATTTAGTAGATGAAGTAATTTCAAAAACTCAAATAATGTATGACGTTATTGCAAATAGTGTGCTAAAAGGCTTTAAGAGTAAAATTTATGGTCAAAGACATCTCTCGTTTGAGATTATCGCATGCGATGGCTTAATACATTATTATGCGGTTGTGCCGGCGGTGTTAACTGAAATTGCAAAACAGGCAATTGCTTCAGCATATCCATCAGCTAGTGTGGAAGAAGTAGAAGATAGAAACATCTTTAGCAAAACCGGTAAAATTAATGGTACAACTGGCGGGGAATTTACTCTTAAAAAAGAATATGCATATCCAATTTCAACATATCGTGAGTCAAAACGTGATGCAACAAGAGCATTATTAAATGCATTATCGACTATTGGCAAAGAAGATGGGGTAGCTTTACAAATAATGATAAGACCGGCAAAGAGCGGCTGGACAAAGAATGCAATTAGCGAGGCAGAAAGAATTAAAAAAGATAAAGGCCAAAAAAAAGCAAGTCTATTTAGTATGTTTACCCCAAGAGAGCTCATCAAAGCCCTTGCGACGCCCCCAGAAGCTAGAGAAGCTAAACCAGAGGATAAACAATTATCTTCTCTTGAGCAAAGCATTGTAGAGGCTATTGAAGAGAAAACTCGGTATGCCGGATACGAATCATTGATAAGAGTTGTGGTGTCATCAGATAATGAGGGAAGGTCAAGTACATTATTAAAGAATATCATCGCAGCATTTTCTCTTTTTGATTCATCAACAAATAATGGTTTTAAGTTTTCTCCATCAAAAGATATCGAAGAGCTGGTTACTGCATTTATATTTCGATTTTTCCCTCAATCAATAAATCAAAACATTCTTAATAGTATTGAACTTGCGACAATATTCCATTTACCTGACCAAGACAATATCCCAACAGCCCAAGTTGAAAGACAAATGTACAAACAGGTTGACGGTCCGGTGCAGGTGATGGATGAAGGCTTTAGAATTGGCTACAATGAGTTTAGGGGTGTTAAAAAAGAAATTCGGCTTAGCACGAATGACAGACGACGACATATGTACTTTATTGGTCAGACAGGTACAGGTAAGTCTGTTCTTTTAGAAAACCTTGCTTATCAAGACATGATGGATGGTCGAGGTTTTGCTTTTGTCGATCCGCACGGGGATTCTGCCGAAACATTGCTTGGAATGGTCCCAAAAGAGCGAGTAGAAGACATTATATATTTTGATCCAGGCGATATGGATAATCCAATTGGATTGAATATGTTTGAATTTGATACACCTGATCAAAAAGATTTTCTAATTCAAGAAGCAATAAACATGTTGTATGGTCTGTACGACCCAACCCACCAGGGTATTGTAGGCCCTCGTTTAGAGCATATTTTCCGAAATTGTGCGCTTCTTTTGATGTCAGCTCCTGGCGGTGGTACGTTTATCGATGTGCCAAAGGTCCTAGTTGATGAAGAGTTCCGTAATTCCAAGTTAAAGTATGTCACCGACCCAACAGTCTTAGATTATTGGACAAAAGAATTTCCAGCAGCTCAGAAATCAAATGAAGCCGGAGAAGTAACGAGTTGGGTTGTTTCAAAATTTGGTCCATTCATGTCAAATGCTGCAATGAGGAATATTATTGGCCAAATAAAGAGTGGCCTAAATTTGCGCGAAATAATGGACAATAAAAAAATTTTATTAGTAAACTTATCAAAGGGCCGAATGGGTGATTTTAACTCAAAATTACTCGGTATTATTTTTGTTATGAAGTTTCAGGCTGCTGCTATGAGTAGAGCGGATACACCAGAAGATGAGCGCGTCGACTTCTCGTTATATGTAGATGAGTTTCAGAATTTTGCGACCGAATCGTTTGAAACAATTTTAGCAGAGGCTCGAAAATACCGTTTAAGTTTGATACTGGCAAATCAATTTATGACTCAGTTGACCGATGGCATACGCGAGTCAGTGATTGGTAACATTGGTACAATAATCAGTGGTCGTCTTGGTATCACGGACGCAGAGTTGTTAGAAAAACGTTTTAGACCAACATTTGATGTTGATGATTTAACAAATTTGCCAAATCATAAAACTATCACATCTGTTTTAATAAAAGGAGTGCCATCAGCTGCATTTAATATGACTTTAATTGCACCAATGTGCAAAGCTAATCCGCAGCTTCAGGATGCAATGAAAAAGCTGTCAGGTGCGAAATACGGTTGCCCAAGAGCACAGGTTGAAAAAGAAATTGCTGATAGGTATAGCGTTGTTGGCAGCGACAAAAGTGATCGAGCAACAGGAATAACTAAGGGTGCTGGGCCAGTTCTTGCCGGAAATGTTGAGAATACGACGAAATCGGTTTCATCGCCCCAATCTTCAGTTTCGCAAAAACCTGGCAGCGGTGTTTCATTCTTGGATGAATGGCTTGAAAAACGTCAAAAGCAAAAAACTCCGAAAGTTACGACTGACACTCAGCCTAACGATCTTGATACAATTTTGCCATCGCAAGCAGAAAAGACGCAAGAAAAAAATAGACCTGAGCCTATGCCTGAAGCTTCTTTTGATACACAAATAGCTATTGGACCTAAGTTGGATGTATCTGCGCCTTCTACGGTGCTTTTAAGAGATTCGGAAGATGAAGTATCAGTTCACATTAGGTAAGATTAGAGTCTAAATCTATTTTCGCCTTGAAAATAATAATTTTATATAATCAATAATAAATCCAAATAAATAGCCAATAGCAAAAGATAAGATAGTTTCGGAACCAGAAAGAGTGTAGCCTATTCTCTTTGCGATGAAATAAGTCCCAAGAGTAATAACAAACGCGAATACACCGCCATAAAATATTGGGTTTGGTCTGGCTATACTTTTACCGATAACCTCACTTGTTTTTTCTATTGAGTCATTATGAATAATTTTACTAAAGACCTTTTCAGTAGGGCGTAGTTCAGACTGGACTCTTTTTATTGTTTTTTTATAACTTTCATCTTTGTGTTTTTTGCCGACATTAAAGTTTTTTTCAGTTTTTA
>CAZCIE010000005.1:0-17798 GCA_964498955.1 uncultured Saccharimonas sp. (SeqCode)
AATACTTGGTACAAGGGGCCAACAAGGCTCTGTGTAACAATTCCATATAAGTATACTTTATTGCCTTCGGTGACAAATATTACTCCAACCGTGACTGGTTATGACATCAAATCTGTTGTTGACAATAATGAAGGGCCGACAAAAAGTAAGCCTACGTATTGGCAATTAACGAGGTTAGTAAATAATACTGCTCCGGCTGGTTTCTTGTCTGGTCAAGACGGTGGCATTTCGGGACTTTCTCCATGTATAAATTTCACTGGCGCAGATTCTTGTATTGATGTTAGCCATGGTATTGGTGTCGATTTTGCGGTTGACTTGAACTTACTGGACTATTCCGACCCATATTCGCCAATCGGTTTCCCAAAGGTGTGTTATGTATTGTCAGTAAAATCTCATAATCAAGATAGCCCTGGTGACTGGCGACATTCTGCTCCGAAATGTGTGGAGCTTGGCAAAAAACCAAAAGTCCAAGTTTGGGGTGGGGATGTTTGGTCAAAAGGCGACATAAAAATGGGCACTACTCTGACGGGTGGGGTAAAGTATGGTAGTTGGGGAGAATATGCATTGTTTAGTGATAAACTAATCACTGAAATGGCATCAAAATCGATTTTCACAAATCTTGGAACGCCAGATGCATGTGATTTTAGTCCACTTAGTTTTACTAATATTGGTTGTGCTACCACGATAGGGAATTATTCCAGTGCTCGGAATTTGCCAGATATATCAGCGAGTTACCCAACGGTTTCGTCGACTCCAAGGTTATCTGGGACTGTTAACGTAAATTCACTTGACGGGATATATGCTGGTGATGATACTATCAATTCCATAACTCTAAATAGCACGTATGATATAAGTAAAACAGTAATAATTAATGCTCCAAATTCAGATGTGGAGATTAGAGATGATATTTCATATAAAAACGGCCCATTTACAGGAATTACCGAAATACCGCAATTACTAATTATTGCTAATAACATTAATATTCTTAGTAATGTTAAAAATATTGATGCCTGGTTGTTGGCAAAAGATGGCACAATAAACACTTGCTCAGATATTACACTAACAAATATGAGGATTTATGATAGCTGCAACAACAAATTAACGGTAAATGGCCCGGTTGTCGCCAAAAAACTGCTGTTACATCGTACCTATGGCTCGGACCCAATACCGTCAATCGGGCTTGGTACGCCTGCCGAAATCTTTAATCTACGTGCAGATGCCTATTTGTGGGCAGCAGCCCAGTCATCTGGTGGTAACACAATCAAGACTGTATATTCAGTTGATCAGCCACCAAGGTTCTAATATTAGCGTATCGCTTGCTTTTAATGCTAGTGCTTATGTATAATATAGATTAACATGGCATTAATAAAAGGATTGGGCAACTTCTTTGCATTGGACATAGGTACTAACGCTGTTAGGGTTGTTCAGTTATCCGGATCTGGTTCGGGCAATTGGAGCTTGCAACATTTTGGATATGCGCCAATTGATGAACGGATATCGACCAGTAACTCGCCCGAAGGAATGCGTCGATTGGGTGAAGCAATTTTAACGGCTGTTGGCCAAAGCGGAATTCGTGATAAAAACATTGTCATTGGGTTGCCATCCAGCAAGACATTTACCACTGTTATTGATATTCCAGTAATGCCCGAGAGCGAGCTGAACAACACGATTAAATACCAAATTGATCAATATATTCCAATGAGTATTGAGGATGCCAAGGTAGATTGGGCCCCGCTAGGGCAGTCTTTACACAATCCAAAACAGCAAGAGGTCTTGTTGGCTAGTACTGCAAAATCATATGCCGAAGAGCGACTAGAATTCATCGAGGCCCTTGGTTTTAACGTGATTGCAGCCGAACCTGATGCTATCGCAATTGTTCGTTCATTATTGCCAGCTGGTGTTATGGACGCCAGGTTGATTATTGATGTAGGCGAACTTTCTACCGATTTAGCGATTACTTTTGGTGATAGCCCACGATTGGTTCGAAACATACCAACTGGCATCAAATCACTTGTCAAAGCTACAGTGCAAAACCTGAATGTTGAAGAGGACCAAGCTAGACAGTTTATTTTAAAGTTTGGGCTCGCCCCTGACAGGCTTGAAGGGCAGATTTATCGTTCGATTGAGCCTACAATGGATAATTTTGCTTCAGAACTAATCAAATCAGTTAAGTTTTTCCAGACTAGGTATCCTAATACGCCAGTCGGGGGTATTTTGCTATCAGGTTTTTCAGCTGTAATACCGCAGTTTGGTGAATACGTGGCTTCAAAGACAGGTATCCCTACCTCTATTGCTAATCCTTGGCAACGAGTTCATGTTGCTCAATCTGACCAGCAACAGCTTGGTTCTATCGCATCCGAGTTTGCAACAGTTATTGGGCTTGCGCAGCGGAGAAATAAAAAATGATAGAGATAAATCTGATTCCTGACGTTAAACAAGAACTAATAAAGGCTCAAAGGACGCGATCGGCAGTTATTGCAGGTGCAGTTTTTGTTGGTATCGGTTCTGTTGCCGTAGTAGTGCTATTGGCGATGTATGTTTTTGGTTTTCAGACGGTTCGAAATAGCTTGGCAGATTCATCAATTTCTGATGGCATCAAAAAACTCAAAGCTATTGATGACTTGCCAAAAACATTAACAATTCAAAACCAGTTGACAAAAATTTCAGATTTAAATGCAGGCAAAAAGATTAATTCTCGAATATTTGATGTTTTAGGAGCAGTTATACCTCCAGAACCAAATAATATCCAGGTCTCAGCAGTTACGGTTGACTCTTTAAAAAATACATTTACTATTGAGGGTCAAGCCGCTAACAGCTATTCGGCCGCAGAGGTCTTTAAAAAGACCGTTGAAGGTGCAAAATTTCGCTTCACTGATAAGAATAACTCTCCACAAGAAGTATATTTAGCATCAGAAATAAGCCTTGGCAACACCAGCTACGGGGCTGACGCAACCGGAGCAAAAGTATTACGATTCACCTTAAGCTTTATCTATGCTCAGGAATTATTTAAGCCATCATCAAAAGCAGCCTCTATTGTCATTACAGTTAATGGTAACGTCACAGATTCATACCTAGGGATTCCAAAAAGTATATTTGCAGATCGTGCAATTGATATTAAGGGAGAACAATAATATGCAACCAGTTGGAACTGCATTAAGAAAAAGAGCTCAAATAGCTCTTGCAAACCGTACAATGTTTATGTGGGTCACGGGCGTGTCTGTGCTGCTAGGTTTTGCACTAGTAGGAATTATATTTTTAACACAGTTAATGCTATTCAATGAAAGGGTGTTGACGGAAAAAAATAAAACAGTAAGAAATCTTGAAACAAATCTTTCTGTTGTAGATGAACTTGAGTCCAAGGTGAAAAAGCTTGATGCTAACCAGTTATTGATTGATTCAAAGGCGAAAAGCGATGACCAGGCCATACAGGTAGTTTTGGACGCCTTGCCATCTGAAGCTAACTCTTTGGCCCTTGGGGCTTCACTACAAAATAAATTACTTGCTGGTATTAATGGTTTAACAATTCAATCGCTTCAGGTTGATCCAGTAGATGGGGCAGAGCTGCTGGCGGGTGACGGTTTGATTGTTGATGGTTCGTCAAAAACAACTAACTACATTACATTTAACTTTTCTGTCAGTGGAGATGATGCGTCTCTTAAGCAAGCACTAATCAACCTTGAAAAATCGATACGAACAATTGATGTGTCGTCAGTCAAAATCGAGAGTCAGGGCATAAATAGGCAAATGACGGTTAGCGGACGGGCTTATTTTGAACCGGCAATTAAAGTTGAGTTAAAGGAAAAAACGGTAAAATAATGAAAAAATCAGATATAGCTATGATAATAATGGTTGCCTCTATCAGTGTAGTAGTTGCATTTTTTGTGGCAAAGGCAATTTTTGGGGATGTTTATACTGGTTCAGTTAAGGTGAAGACCATAGACAGCACAACCTCGGACATAGTAGAGCCTAGTGCGGAAATCTTTAATAAAGATGCCATTAACCCGGCTGTGCAGGTTCAAATTAGCGGAACGAAATAGGGGGTAGCAAAAATGGCTATTCTTACCGATGAGATGCAAGGTAAATTGGCTGACTTATTAATTAGCGAGGGCCTTGTTAGTAGTAGTGTGGTTAAAGAGGTGCTAGATGCCGCAGCTTCTGCAAAAAAACCTTTTTCAGTAATATTGTTCGAAAAAAACATTGTTGATGATGAGTTACTAACGCATGCCATAGCTCAAATTTCTGGAGTTCCTTATGTTAATCTAACTAATAGTATAATTGACCAATCGATACTAGGTTTGTTACCCGAAGATATAGCTGAACGGTTTTTGGCGGTGCCTCTTGCGGAAGTCCAAAATAAGCTTGCCGTTGCAATGGTTGACGCAAATAATGTTCAGTCAGTTGATTATCTAGCGAGTCGAATAGAACGCCCCCTAAAGGTATTTATGGCCACAGAGCAGGGTATTCGTCATGTTTTAAGCCAATACAAGACAGATCTTTCAAGTGTCGGGGAGGCGGCTGAGGCAAGCCAAGCAGAGGCGACTGCAGAATCAAATAGCCAAATAAAGACTATAGTTCAAGATTCGCCAATTAGTAAAGCGCTAAGCACTATTTTAGAATATGCCCTAAAGTCAAGGGCTAGTGATGTCCATATTGAACCACTTGAA
Organism: uncultured Saccharimonas sp. (SeqCode); assembly: GCA_964498955.1. Taxonomy (GTDB): domain Bacteria; phylum Patescibacteriota; class Saccharimonadia; order Saccharimonadales; family Saccharimonadaceae; genus UBA1547. The sequence continues at coordinate 4,665 of CAZCIE010000005.1, forward strand.
AATTCATTAAAAATACGTTGTCGAGTTGATGGAATGCTACGAGAGATTATGCAACTGCCAAAAAGTATCGAACCAGCGCTTGTTAGTCGAATAAAAATTTTATCCAATATGAAGATTGACGAGCACCGTACACCTCAGGACGGTCAATTTACTGTCAATATCGCCGGTCGAGAGGTTGACTTGCGTATCGCAGTAAGTCCAGTTATATGGGGTGAACAAGTAGTGATTCGTTTATTAGACAAATCTGGTGATACGTTTAATATTGAAGAAATGGGTTATGCCGGGCGCGCACTTCGGGCTATCAGAAAGGGCATAAAACGTCCAAGTGGTATGATTATTACTTCTGGGCCGACAGGTAGCGGTAAAACAACCAGTTTATATGCATTAGTAAAAGAGATTAAGGATGACGCAGTAAACATTGTGACGCTTGAAGATCCAGTCGAATATAAAATGGCCGGTGTAAACCAAATACAGGTTAATCCGGATGTTGGTCTGACTTTTGCAAGCGGTCTGCGATCGATATTGCGTCAAGATCCAGACGTGGTTATGGTTGGGGAGATTCGTGATAGCGAAACAGCTAATTTGGCCGTTCAGGCTGCATTAACCGGTCACTTAGTCTTTAGTACACTGCATACTAACAGCGCCGCTGGTGTATTACCGAGACTTCTTGATATGGGAATTGAACCTTTTCTAATTGCAAGTACGGTTAATACAATTATTGGGCAGAGGCTAGTCCGTCGTGTTGCAGATAAACGAGAGGCGTATCAATCAAACGAAATCGAAACAAAGAGTATTTTGGATACCGTTGGCCATATTTTACCAAAGACCCAGGCAGACGTTGAACGAATATCTAAAGATTTAGGCTATAAAGACTTGCCCTTAGCAGGTCAAAAAGCTTATACTTTAGTTAGAGGCATTGACTCGCCTCAAGCACCGGCTCCGCATGGCTATAGTGGCCGAGTAGGGCTGTTTGAGGTAATGGACGTAAACGAGAACATTCAAAGCCTAATCGTTTCGCATGCTACAAGCGCTGACATACAGCGTAAGGCTCAAGAGCAGGGGATGGTTACGATGCGCCAAGATGGATACCTAAAGGCGCTACAGGGCCTTACAACAATTGAAGAAGTCAATCGCGTAACATCAGATACAGCATAGAAGAAGGGTGGAAAGTAGTGGAAAACCAAGAATTAAAAATAGAAGTGTTGCTTGAGGAAGTCGTTCGTAGACATGCATCTGACTTACATCTTCAGGTTGGCTTGCCACCAATGCTTCGAGTCGATGGTTCGCTCGTGCCAATGGCCGGTCATAATCAACTTGATGAAAAAACTGTCGAGGGGTTGGTTTTTGCTATTCTAGACGATGATCAGCGTCAAATACTACTAAAAGATAAAGAATTTGATTTTAGCTTTGCCTTTGGGACGTTAGGTCGTTTTAGGGTTAATGCTTTTCATGAACGTGGTAATCTAGCGGCTGCACTGCGCTTAATCCCAAATGACATCAAGACGATTACAGAGCTTGGTTTGCCAAGCGTCGTTTCAAACTTTGCTAATTATCCGCGAGGCTTGGTATTAATTACTGGTCCGACAGGTAGTGGTAAGTCCACAACCCTAGCGGCGTTAGTTGACAAGATTAATAGCGAGCGAGCCCAGCATATTGTGACTATAGAAGACCCTATTGAGTTTACTCATAAATCAAAAAAATCTGCTGTTGTGCAACGCGAAGTTCACTACGACACTTACAGCTTTAGTGCCGCACTTCGTTCTTCTTTGCGTCAAGACCCAGATGTTGTCTTGATCGGTGAGATGCGTGATCTTGAAACGATTAGCGCGGCAATTACTATCGCCGAGACTGGTCACTTGGTTTTTGCAACATTGCACACTAACAGTGCAGCGCAGTCGATTGATCGTATGATTGATGTTTTTCCGCCTCACCAACAACCACAAATTCGTGCTCAATTATCAAACATCTTGATGGCAATTTGCTCACAACGGTTAGTCCCAGCAATTGGTGGAGGTCGTGTTCCTGCCGCCGAAATTTTGATATCGAACCCGGCAGTCCGCAACATAATTCGTGAAGGAAAGTCGCATCAGCTTGACGCCGTAATCCAGACAGGTGCAGATCAGGGCATGCAAACAATGGACAGAGTACTTGTGAATTTAGTTCAAAATGGCACAATTACTTATGACAATGCTTATGAGGTTGCTGTTGATTTAGTAGAGTTTGAAAGGTTAATACGAGGTTAAAATGAGAAAGTTCACTTATGAAGCTCGTGATCAGGCAACTGGCAAAATAACAAAATCTATTGTTCAGGCTGATTCTGAATCATCGGCAGCAAGATTGCTAATTGCTCAAAACTTTATTCCGATTAGCATCAAAGAAGAAACCGAAAACTATAGTCTTTTTTCAAAAATATCTGGTCGTATAACTACCAAAGATAAAATAGTTTTTACTAGACAGCTTTCTACATTAATTGGGGCTGGTTTGCCCCTGGCTGAAAGTCTAAATACTGCCCTAGAACAGACACAAAACAAAAAACTACAATCAATTATTCAGGACGTTACAGTCGCCATAGAGGGCGGAAAATCTCTTTCGGACTCTTTTGCAAAACATCCCGAAATATTTGATTCAGTCTTTCTGGCGTTAGTTGCGGCGGGCGAGGCATCGGGTACTCTTGATGAATCACTAATCCGTATTGCTAACCAACAAGAAAAAGATGCTGCAGTCATGAGCAAGCTTAAAGGTGCTATGACATATCCGATAATTGTATTGTTTGTGATTTTTGCAGTTATGGCATTTATGTTAATTACTGTTGTGCCGCAAGTCGAAAAATTATACAAAGACCTAAAAGAAACTTTACCGTTGCTTACCCAGATAATGGTTGCCATTTCAAGCTTCTTTGGTACTTTCTGGTGGCTGGTTATTATTATATTGGGTGTTGGTGCATATTTTTTGAATCATTATTTAAAAACTGAAAGCGGTATCCAAACGGCCGATACCGTAAAGCTAAAACTACCAGTAGTTGGGAAAATGTTTAGTAAGTTATATATGGCTAGATTTATGAGGACCGGACAAACGCTACTTGGTACTGGGGTAACTATGCTAGATATGTTAAGTCTAACTGCTGTGTCTGTTAATAATGTTCTTGTCAAAGAGGCAATTTTACGAGCAGCCGAAAAAGTAAAGGGAGGTAAGGCATTATCAGCTTCGCTAAAAACAGAAGAACTTATGTTGTCATTAGTACCACAGATGGTAAAGATTGGTGAAAAATCAGGTAAGATTGATGAAATGATGGGCAAAACAGCTCAGGTCTTTGAGGACGAGTTAGATGAACAGATTAGAACACTTTCAACTTCGATAGAACCAATATTAATGGTTGTTCTTGCGGTCGTCGCAGGGGGCATGGTAGCGGCAATACTATTACCAATCTATAGTCTGGTTAATAGTATAAAAATATAGACATTATTGATTGTAACGAGTATTATATATTTAAACATAACTGATATAAATAAGAGAAAGGTGGTGGAACAAAATGATAAACAGCAAACAAGATAAAGGATTCACTATCATCGAAGTGGTATTAGTGCTAGCAATTGCGGCATTGATATTCTTGATGGTATTTGTAGCATTCCCAGGTCTACAACGATCCCAGCGAGACACTGGTCGTAAAAGTGCTGTAGCAACCGTAATTACGGCTGTTGCCGATTACGCATCAAATAACAGAGGTTCTTTGCCAGGCGCTAGCTCTTTGACTGGTTATGTCGCAGATCTGACAACTGCCGGCTACAACATTGTAGTAAATGTAAACGGTACTACCGCGGATATTACAACCACCATTGATACGATTACTGTTTATACAAAAACACAGTGCTCAACAACAAACTCGGCTCAGGTGACGGCTAGCTCTTCAAGTCGTCAATTTGCAGTTGCAACTTATTTAGAATCCGGCGGTTCAGGTGGTGTCCCTTACTGCCAAAACGGCTGATCAATAGGCTAGTTTATAAAGAGGGCTGTTTTAGCCCTTTTTTATTATGCCAATACCTGTTTGTCTGGTATGATATTACTTATGAATACAATTCTTGTCTATGTTGTACTAATAATTACCGGTTTGTGCTTTGGTAGTTTTGCTGGAGCGACGATGTGGCGGATTAAGGCTCGTTCTTTGCGTGATGATAAAAGGTCAGGTTATAGTTATGATAAAGAAAGTTATAAAAAGTTACATAAACTAATTGGTGTGGGGCTTTTTAAGGACAGGTCACAGTGCCTTAATTGTTCATATGAGCTAAAATGGTATGATTTGATTCCTGTTATTAGTTGGGTCTCTCTTGGAGGGAGGTGCCGTAAATGTCGTCAGTCTATTGGCTGGCTTGAGTTGATAATTGAGCTAAGTGTTATGTTGTTCTTTGTGCTGTCTTTCATGTTTTGGCCGTCGCTCTCTTCAAATGCTCAAATTATACGACTTGTTATATGGCTAATTGCTGGTGTTGGTTTGGCGATATCGTTTGCTTATGATGCAAAATGGGCAATATTGCCAGATGTTGTTACTTTTCCGGTTATTGGTTTGGGGGTGATAAATTCAATATTGGTAATTGCTACATCTTCGGACAAAGTCATGGCTTTGGTCTCTGTTATTGGAGCGATATTGATATTAAGTGGTCTATACCAAGCCCTTTATACAATATCAAACGGTAGGTGGGTTGGTTATGGTGATGTAAAGCTAGGACTAGCTCTCGCCTTATTGTTAGCAGACTGGAAGTTGGCGTTTATTGCATTATTTTTAGCAAACTTGGTTGGATGCTTGGTAGTTTTTCCGCATTTAATAACCAAAAAATTAAAGCGTGGCTCGCATGTTCCTTTTGGACCGTTATTAATCATCGGTTTCGTTATTTCTGGTCTATTCGGGAACTATCTGATAGACATATATTTATCATACATGTTATAAAGTTTTTGAATTAAGCTTATGGTATAATTAAGACAAATGAAGAGTTTGATTAAAGATGGTCATAATGCTCTAGGCAAAGGTAACAAGTCGGATGGACAGAATGCCCTGAGTATGTCGAATGGGTTTACTATTATTGAGACATTGTTATTTCTTGCTATCACCGGGCTAATGGTAGTAGGCGTATTATTTGGCGCAAGTCGATCGATAAACTATCAGCGTTACAAAGATAGCGTGATATCTTTACAGTCAATAATCCAGCAACAGTATTCTGATGTTACAAACACTATTAATAGCCATGATGATACATGGGATTGCAATTCTGCTGGCCTTACTTCTCAGCCAGTTTCGCCTACGGGTCTTATTCGTGGTCAGTCCAATTGTGTTATATTGGGCAAATTTGTACGGACCACAGGGACGGACAGCAAAACGATTCTAATTAATGACGTAATCGGTTACACGCCTGCGGCACCTATCGCGGGCTTAAATGATATTAACGTCTTTATCAAAGATAATATTTCATTACCAGATGGTTATGGTGTTTACGTCTCAAAAGTCGATCCTAAAAGTTACGAGGTTAGCTGGGGAGCTTCGCTAACTGATATACATGGGGTACCATTACAGTTTTCGATGCTGGTAGTCAGATCTCCGTTAACTGGAATAATTAAAACATTTTTCAAAGATTCGTTTGTTAGTGACGCAGATGTAAGGACAATTGTTGATGCGACTTCTGTTCAAAAAGGGCATATCTGTGTTAATTCAAATGATCTATTTTCTGGGACGAAGATGGCAATAATCATTGCCGCAAATTCACCAAGTGCAAGTGGGGTTGAAACTCTAGGAGACACAAGCGGATGCAGCTAGTCAACAAATATTCAAAAGGCGATACGATAATCGAAGTTCTATTTGCTATCTCGATTTTTAGCCTTGTAGCGGTTGGTGGGCTTTCGATTATGAATAAAGGTAATGCTGTTGCGCAACGAGCCCTCGAAATTACTTTGGTCCGCCAACAGATTGATTCGCAGGCAGAGTTTTTGCGTTTTGCAAATGCAGCATATATAGCAGCCTACAAGGCCGGTATGCCTTCTTCGTATTATTCCGGTTCAGCCGCTGGTATATGGGCAAATATGGTTGATAAGATGGAGGCTGGCAACATTGGCTCATCATCAGTATCCGATTTTGGGGCAGAGGCTTCAGGCTGCCCGGCGGTAAAAGATAAAAGCTTTATTTTTGATACTAAATCAACTAATTTGATAATACTTGATACTACAAAATATTTTCAGGCAGAATCATTCTCTCAGGTTCGATTTGATAGCTTGGGGGCGTTTGAGAGGGCTGATGGAATATGGATTGAGGCTGTTAGGTCCGCTGGTGGAACTGGTGCTGAGGTTGGTACGGGGTATATTGATTTTCATATTAGAGCATGTTGGACAAGTATTGGGCAGGCCCAGCCGATGACTGTCGGTACGATTGTGAGGCTATATGAGCCAAGGTAAGCAAAACGGCTTTACTCTGATTGAACTAATCCTTTCGATGGGTTTTGTGTCGGCATTATTAATCGCGATTGCCTTAACGGTTATTCAAATTGGCAATACCTATACTCGTGGTTTAACATTGAAAGAAGTCGATCAAGCTGGTCGTTCTTTGTCAGCTGAACTCCAAAGAGTCGTCTCGCAGTCTGCAACATTTAATGTCAGTGGTACAGGCTCTGTCTTTATTGATGAAACTTGGGGTGGCAGATTGTGTGTTGGTCAGTACAGTTATGTTTGGAATTATGGAGAAACAATAAACGATACCTCTCCAAGCGCAATTAAAAATTTTTATGCCTCTCCGGCAACATATATTGATATCAGGTTCGTGCGAGTAACCGATGCTCCTGGATTGATGTGTAAAGTAGACCCCGCCACTTCGTTGTTGCCAAACGTACCAATTGACCAATCGGTAGAGTTGCTAGGGGCAGGAGATAGGAACTTAGCGTTACATGATTTTGCGATAAATTCGATAATGGCCGATTCTTTATCAAGCCAACAGCTTTATAAAATCAGCTTCATAATAGGTACGAACGAACAGGCTTTAATTGATACAGCAAATAATAACTGTAAGGCGCCGGATATTGCTGGCACTTCAAAAACAGACATGTCGTATTGTTCGATCAACAGGTTTGAATTAGTTGTTCGGTCAGGGAATGTAGCGGGATAAAGGAGTATAATAGTATTATGAAAAAAGGCTATCAATCGGGTGCAGTATCACTGTTTGTAGTAATATTTTCGGCATTGCTGATTACTATTGTTACTGTCGGGTTTATTAGTTTGATGGTGCGTAACCAAAAGCAAGCGACTGACAGCGATTTGTCACAAAGTGCATATGATTCAGCACTCGCTGGGGTAGAAGATGCAAAACGGGCGATATTGCGCTATAAGAATGTTTGTTTGCCATCAACTCCCTGGTGTACGACCGAGATTTTAAATTCTATGGCTGATGCAACACAAACATGTACTAATGTTGTTGATGGATTATCAGGGGTCTCGCTAAGTGATGGCGAAGTTAAAGTCCAGACTGGTGCCGACAACAAGCTGAATCAGGCCTATACTTGTGTGAAAGTAAGCCTAAATAATCCTAATTACTTGGGGTCACTAGACAAAGATACTAGTAAATTGATTCCGCTAGTTGGCGAGTCGTCATTTAACAAAATTCAAATTGATTGGTATATGCAAAAAGATCTTTCAAGTGGAGCTGTCGCTGATTTGTCAGCTTTATCGGCTACTGACACGAAACTCCTGAAGGCAAGCTCGACTTGGATAAATACTCCGTCAATTATGCGAGCTCAGTTGATTCAATTTGGCGCAAGCGCAAGCGGGTTTAATTTATCAGACTTTGATAATAGTGTATCTGGAAAAAGTAATACAAGCACTCTTTTCTTTTATCCGACCAAGAGAACTGATAACATTGATTGGTCGTTTAGCGAAGATAGTCGTCGAAATGCTCCAGATATTCTGAAACAGGCTCATTGTATCGCAGATTTCAGTCATAGTGGCTATGCCTGTACGGCAACAATATTATTGCCAGAACCAATAAATAGTGGCACAAGAGTGGCATATTTAAATCTTTCATCACTGTATAGCAAAGCAAACTTTCAGATTACATTATGGGACGACGCTAATGTGATAAAATTCAATAACGTTCAGCCAGAGATTGATTCAACCGGGCGTGCAAATGATGTGTTTAGACGCGTAAAAAGTCGTGTCGAGATGTCAAGCAGCACTAATTTGGTGCCATTTGCGGCAGTTGATGTAGAAGATGGTTTTTGTAAAGATTACGAATTCTTTATTGATCACGCGCCAACTTCTATAACTTGCGACTAATTTTTTTCAATATTGTCACTGTGATACTTGTCATACACTTCGTGCAGATGTTCGTCTGTAACGTGTGTATAGATTTGAGTCGTGCTGATATTGCTGTGTCCCAACATCATCTGGACGCTTCTGATGTCGGCACCGTTCATCAATAGGTCAGTGGCAAAACTATGACGCATAGTGTGTGGGCTGACATGTTTTGTTATTCCGGCTAGTTTTGTGTATTTATTGATGATTCTTTGGATGCTTCTGGCGCTAAGCCGACGGTAATCTCCAGCCATTGAGGCTTCATTGTTGCGGCTATAGTTTATAAATAATGGTGGTAGGTTATCAGTCCGGGTTCTTAAGTAGTTGCTAACATGCGTGCTGGCGCTGTCGCTGATAAATACTGGGCGATCTTTTTGACCTTTTCCACGCACCATGAACTCATGTCGCTTGGTGTTTATGTGGTCCCGGTCTAAATTAACTAATTCTGATACTCGAAGTCCACTAGAAAACAACAGTTCAATAATTGCTCGATCTCGAAGCCCACTATCGGTCGAGGTGTCTATTTGGTCGATTAGTCGTTCAATTTCGTCAAAATGTAAAAAGGTTACTTGTTTTCGCGATATTTTTGGCAATTCAATCTTGTCTGGAGCCATGCTTATTATGTCGCGTTTTGATAAGTAACCCAAGAACCCACGTAGGGCTATTAAATGGTAGAACTGAGTTATTGTCGCCAGCTCGTCATCATTGCTATTTCGATATCGATTTAGCCAAAGTCGGTATTTGCGGACAATTTCGGGTGTAATCTTGTCTACAGTAATGTCATTTGTAAATTCAACGAACCTTTCCAGATAAAGGGTGTAGTTTGAGGCTGTATAAGCTGAACGGCCACCCTCAACTTCAATATGCTCAATAAAATCTGATATTAATTCGGACATATACATATAACTAGCATAACCTATGTGTCGTAAAATAGTATAGAGATAGCACAATTTTTGTTATACTAGTAGTTAATATATAACTGCAAGGAGAAATAATATGTCACAAAATCCAGTAATCGAAAAAATTAAGTTTGAACGGACTTTTTGTATGATTAAGCCTGATGGGGTTAAGCGTGCATTGTCAGGAGAAATAATGCATCGATTTGAAAAAGTCGGTTTAAAAATTGTTGCAATCAATATGTTTGTTCCAACAGAGGAGCAAGTTTGCAAACATTATCCAATGAGTGATGAGGCTTGGGTGCTTAGGCTTGGAGAAAAGAGCGTTAGTGGCTTCGAGAATCTTGACTGTACACCAATGGATGTTTTTGGGACTGATGACAAGATGACATTGGGACGAGGAGTCACAGATAGCCTTATACATTATCTGACTTCAGGTCCAGTTGTCGCAATGGTCATTGAAGGGATTCAGGCAATTGATATGGTTCGTAAATTATGTGGTCATACATTGCCATATAAGGCAGATGTTGGGACAATTCGAGGAGATTATTCAGTAGATAGCCCTGCTGTAGCCAATGCTGAAAGCCGATCAATCCATAACTTAATCCATGCAAGTGAAAATGCCAAAGAAGCAGAAAATGAGATTAAGCTTTGGTTTGGTGACAAAAACATCTCTGGCTATGAGCTTACCTCAGAAAAAGTAATGTATTCTAAGTATTATTAGTGCTTAGAGTATGACATATAGAACATATTCGTTTATAATTGTTGATATGCCTCGGTAGCTGGAACCCATGTCGTTCGCTAGGCAGCGAAGACGTGGCAACTGGGGTATAATGTTTTTATGCCTCGGTAGCTCAACTGGATAGAGCAGATCCGTCCTAAGGATAAGGTTGTAGGTTCAACTCCTATCCGGGGCACCATATTATTTTACCCATCATTGATAGGTAAAATAATACGGTAATTTCTAGACGGTTGAACAACCAACTCCTATCCAAAGCACCATTCTGTTATAATAGATACATGGGAAATAAAAAATCTCAATCTGGAACTATTGTTCTCCGCGATGGCGAAAAAAAACTATTTGTTTTTCGTAGACATATAATTTCAATGCGTAGGGGTTTTTATATGTTAATTATACCTTTTGCATTGGGTTCAGTGCCTTTTTTTATATGGCAAAATGACTTACGGATGTTACTATCTCCATTAATTGGGTTATTAATTGGTCTGTTATTCTTTTTTTACCACTATATTTTATGGCATTTTACGGTGTATGTTGTTACCAACCAACGTATTACCCAGATAACTCAGCATAGTTTTTTTGGCAGAGAGGTAGTAGAACTTAGATTATCGAAAATCCAAAACATAAGCTATAGCGTACCTGGTTTCAGTGGAGAAATATTTAATTTTGGTACCATAGTTATATCTACAATTGTGGGTGACTTGACTATTCATAATGTCGAAAAACCAAAGGAAATTAATGATAAGCTGCAAGAAGCAGTATATAATGCAACAGAAAGTCGGAGGCCTGATGAAGATATCAATTGGTAAAATATTTAAAAAGAAAGAAGCGGCACCGATTACACGGATAACAACTGATACCGTCTCTGAACACCGAGAACAAGTATTATCCAGTGCCAGAAAGTTTAAATATCCACTGCAATATTCACGTCATAAATTAGTGATAAATGCGATTATAATCAGTATTGCAGCACTTATATTAATTATATTATTCGGTTGGTGGCGACTTTATGTTGTCAAAGACACAAGCGAGTTTATATATCGGGTGACAAAAGTTGTTCCAGTCCCAGTCGCGAAAGTTGACGGGCAATATGTGGCCTATAGCGACTATTTGCTATCTTATCGAAGCTCTGTTTACTATGCTGAACAAAAAGAGAGCTTAAGCGCCAAAACTGATCTTGGTAAAAAGAAGGTCGAAAATTACAAAGAACAATCAATGAAAGGTGCTATTTCTTACGCTTACGCATCAAAGCTTGCTAAAAAAATGTCAATATTTTTAAGTGATGATGAATTATCTAGCTTTATCAAACTACAGCGCCAATCGAGCAATGGCGAAATATCTCAACAAACATTTGATACATCAACATTAGATTTTTTGGGATTAAGCCCATCAGAGTACAGACATTTAATTTCAGGCGTTCTACTTCGCCATAAAATTGCCTATGCCCTAGATAAACCGGCACTGGCTGCTGCAAATAGTGCAATTGATCTTATCAATAGTGGGGCAGGCGCTGATTTTAATTCTTTAGCAACTAGTGTATCAACAAACTCAGGCCTGAATGCAGTGCATAGCACTTCAGGGTGGGTCTCAAAAGCAAACCAGGATGGAGGATTAGCAGTTGAAGCGGCAAAATTAACAAAAGGCCAAACATCAACATCTCCAGTAAAGTCAACTAAGGGTGATGGATATTATATCCTAAAATTAATCGACATAAATAATACCCAGGTTAATTATGAATACGTAATGATTCCACTCACTGTTTTCCAGTCAGAACTGAACAAAATTTTTAATGATAATAAAGTACATAAATACATCTAGTATTTTTCCCAAAATGAATATATCAGATTACTCATATAATTTACCAGAATCTTTAATTGCTGATATGCCCCCAAAGATACGCGGTAAATCGCGGCTTTTAGTGCTAGATAGGCAAACTGGCCAGATTACTGATAAACTATATCCTGACATCATTGATTATTTATGTTCTGGTGACACATTGGTCCTAAATAATACAAAAGTTATCAGAGCAAGGTTGCGCGCTGTTAAGCAAAATGGCGCAATTCGTGAGCTGGTTGTTCTGGAAAGGCATAGCTTTGACGATAACTGGTATCAACATAGAGTTATGTATCGGCACAAGCTATCAGTCGGTGATACATTGACAGTTGGTCCTGCTACTTTAGTAGTTCAACAAATTGAAGGCGACGGTATTGCAATAATTCGAAGTGATATTAATCTTTTGGATATTATTAACGAGTTTGGCGAAGTGCCATTGCCGCCATATATGCATCGTCATCCGGTCTCATTAGACAAAGTTAGATATCAATCAATCTGGGCAAAAACGCCTGGATCTGTGGCTGCGCCGACAGCAAGCTTGAATATGACTGATGATACAATTACAACATTAAAACAAAAAGGTGTTAATATTGCCTACGTAACTTTACATGTTGGGCTAGGAACGTTTTTGCCAATACGAACTGACCTAATAGAGGAGCATCATATGCATAAAGAGTATTTTGAGATACCAAGTAGTACTATTGAGGTTATAAATACAACAAAAAATGCAAATAAAAAAGTTGTAGCACTGGGGACAACTGTTGCCCGAACACTTGAATTTGCTGCTGATATTATAGAACAAAAAGATGAAAAAATTTCTGGCGAAGCCGATATATTTATTTATCCTGGCTATAAATTTAAATTAATTGATGGCTTATTAACTAACTTTCATGCACCCAAAAGCACAGTATTGATGTTGGCAGCTGCATTTGCGGGTTGGGACAAATTACTGCCTGCATACCAACATGCAATTGATAATAAATATAATTTTCTTAGCTATGGCGACTCAATGCTGATATTATAAATATATGAATAATGAATTTAAGTTTGTAATTAATAATAAACTGACTGGCTCTATGGCTCGGACGGGCACTATTCATTGTCCTCATGGCGATGTTGCAACACCTGCGTTTATTGTTGGCGGAACCAAGGCAACCGTTAAAACATTGACGCCCGAACAGGTAAAATCAATAGGGGGCTTGGCAGTACTAGCCAACACCTACCATTTGATGCTTCAACCAGGCGAACAAATTATTTACTCAGGCGGTGGTATCCATAAGTTCATGAACTGGATGGGCCCAGTCTTTACTGACAGTGGTGGTTTTCAGGCATTTTCGCTTGGTATGGCAT
>CAZCIE010000006.1:0-14844 GCA_964498955.1 uncultured Saccharimonas sp. (SeqCode)
GGCGATTCTTCTTCCGTAATCTATGCTAAAAACTCTGACTTTTCAAGCATGAAATATCGCAAAGGAACCCTACTAGCCGATGTAAAAAATTTAAACGATTATTCAGTATTTTCTAATTGCACCGTTGATCCAGAGACAATAAAACATTTTAAATCTCAAGGTGTAATATTTGAATAACAGCAAAGATCTAACGCTTATCAAGCAACAGCGCATAAATAATAAGTTTCAAAAGACCTGTCCTGTGTGGGTGTTAATATTTTTTATTATGCCCATGCTTGTTTAATATACCTGACTCTTTTAAGATAGTCTTATCACGTAAATCCACTTATGCGTGAGGTTGTTCTTTTTAAGAAAGGATTGAGAATATTGGATTCTGTTCTAAATGGCTTAAGAAAGCGTATGGAAGAAAAACACAGATTGATGCAGATAGCATCAAATAGGGTTAATAAGGCTGAAAACTATTTAGCGAGCCTAGAGGGAAATGTTTCCCCTCAAATTGCGCGGCTAAAAAGAGAATTTAAGTCCGACCAGAGCAAAATGATAAATTATTATAAAAACTCTGTTGAATCACATATTTCAAATAAGAAACGTGATGCCCGGGTTTGCTCTAGGGAAGGCGCAAAATTTAAAAGAAAAGCCGCCGACGAGGAAATTTCAATTCAAAAACTAAGCTGTAAACTTGAATCTGCCAAAAAATCAGTTAAAGGCTTTAAGAAAAAAGAAAAAATAGCCACTGAGGCTTACAACAATGCTAGATCTGAATATATGGCCAGAAAAGAATTCATCGAATCACTAAAATCAATCAAAAACGATTCCGGAGAATTGATAGAAGTGGTAACCAACTAACAACCAAACGCCCTGAAAATTCAGGGCGTTATCTCATTTTTACTTATTGAGCTTAAAAGGTTTCAAAAGACCTAACCACACTTTTTTTAAATAGCGAACTGGAGCACAATCTGGCACAACAATGGTAGTGTTATAATCAAACTATGTACACTGATATATTAGAGAATTTTATAAAAAACGTAACACCGTTCAATACACTACCATTGGATGTTAAGTCAGTAACCCCGTATGACTTTAATATTCATACAGTCTTAGCTAACGATAAAAAATATGCAATTATCGAAATAGATTATATTGCCGGTAATGAATTTGCGACGTTTAATGACAAAATTTCTAAATATATGCAAGAAAAGGTCTTGAAATGGATTCCCCTGATAAAAGCCGGCCATACTTCGTCGAAAGTTGTTAGTGAAAATGATTCAGATGATTTCATTTTTCGAAAAAACAACATGAACTATGCTATCGCTGAAGTTAAAAAAACGCCAAAAACCAAAAAACTATCTCCAACCGATAGACTTAATCAAGCTATTGAAAAACTATATGACGGGATGACCGACAGATACGATTTTTGCCACAAACTAATATCTCTGGACCTGAACAAAGATTTTGGCAATATATTCGAACAAGAAGGTTCACCAGTCGCCGAATTGTTTAACCTATGCATTCAATATTTAGATAAGACCGTAAAAAGAAAAAGCACCATCTGGGAACAAATTGAAAAAATCTTAAAAAATTTGGTTTAATAACCAACTAGATCGATTATATTGACAAAAAAACGATCGTCTACCGGTCAAAAAGCAGTAGTTTTTTAGATTAATATTAAACTTTTTCAGGAATAACAATATTTAACAAAGCAAGGCCTGATTGAACTATTTTTAGATAAGCCGCATGGACTTCAAGTCGCAATAATCGTGCAGTAGCACTTTCTTCACCGATAACTCTACATGATTCGTAAAAATTACCATGAAGTTGAGATAGATTTTGCAAATAAGTGACCAACAGGTGTGGCGCTCTCTCGTCGGCAGCTCTTTGAACGACATCATCAAATTCAGTAAATGATGCAACCATTTGTCTTTCGACATCCTTGGTAAATTCAGGCTCGACACTACCAGATAAATCTGCTAGTTCGGTTGATTTGGACAAAATTGAACGGCTTCGTGAGCATGAATATGCAACGTCTCGGACTGTACCCGATTCCATATTTAGCATTCCTTGAATATCAAATTTGACACTTGAGCGTCTGTCGGTTCGAAGGTCATTCCAGACAATTGCTGCAACCGCAAGTTGTTCTGCTGTATCTTTGGCAACCTTTTCGTCAACACCAGGATTATGGTCTTTGATAGCAGCATATGCACCCTCGTAAACTTCATCAATAACTTCAACTAGGCTGCCGCTTGTGCCCTTTCGAGTTGACATCTTTTTACCGTCAGGTCCAAGCAATAATCCAAACTTAAGATGTTCGAATTTAATCTTGCCGCCATCTTTCTTTTCGCCCAGTGGCGTGTTTTCGGCAACTTGGAATAATCCTTCGAATGAAGACATTTGCTCTTCACCCACAACATAAGCAATAACATCAGGGTTAAAATCATCTCGACGCTGTTCAATTGTCGCAAGATCACGTGCAGCATACAGTTCGTAGTCCTTGCCGGTTCGAAGAGGAACTGGATGTGGGCCATTAATGTACATTGTGTTTTCACCTTCATCACGAACTACTAAGTCTGGGACTATCTCTGCCAATTCTTCAATAATAGTCTTTGCTCGATCTTTGAAGTAGCCCTCACCTATTTGCGTATCAAAAGTGATGTGTAGTCGTTTGTATATTGCCTCAAAGTCATTTAGGCTGACATTGTAAATATGGTTCCATTTTTTGACAAGTTCTGGGTCACCATTGTTAAGTTTTGCAAAGGTTTCTTGACCTTTGCGCTTTAGATCTTCATCCTCTTTTTTTGCAGCGTTAAACTTGACATATAATTTAGTTAAATCTGTTAAGGTCAGCTCTTCAAATGGTATCTCTGGACTATATTCCTGAGTGGCAGCGATTAAATTACCAAATTGTGTACCCCAGTCGCCCAAATGATTATCGCGGATAACTTTATAACCAGTTGCCTCAAACAGATTACAGACGGCCGCACCAATAACAGTTGAACGTAAGTGGGCAACACCAAGTGGTTTTGCAATATTTGGAGCTGAAAAGTCAACAACTGCAACTTTTCTGTCTGTACCGATGTTTTTGCCACATTCTGTTGATGGGTCTAAAATATGTTCTAGTTCTGTTTGTAAGCTTTCGTCACTAAAACACATATTTAGGTAAGGACCGACTGTTTCAAAGCCTGTCCCTTTTTTGGCCAATTCTGGACCAATGCCCGCAATACATTCCTGCGCAATAATTGCAGGTGATTTATGTAACTCTTTAGCATAAGAAAACATTGGACAAGCATAGTCAATTCGCGACAACTTACTCGAACTTGGCACTGATGTGACGGTGCTAAGAGAAACATCTGAAGATTCTACACCATTTTCGTCTAACCAGTCTTTAATTGTTTGTTCTAGTCCAGTACGTAATGGTGATCTGCCATCAACTGGCACTACGGGCTCTGAAAGAGACTCGATTGCTTCCTTACGTTGCTCATCGATACCTGCTGTGTAATCTTGATATTGATTCAATTGATTGTTTCCTTTATCTCTTTTTTCATACATAATGTGATAGTTTCTTAGTTAACATTTAATTAATGCGTTATTAGCTTATAATTACTTATTACAATAACACAAAAATATATTAAAATAAATACTAATATAATGTTTTATTATTATCTAAAAATTATGTGGTAATATAGAATAATAGACAGGCCTTTATTGATGAATATAAATACAAAATCGCAAAAACCTCAATCAATGCATCATTTGCTCGAATCAAAGCGCAAAGAATTTGGCGATAGGCCCTTTATTTGGGACAAATGGCACAGTGACGACTTTGTGTCTCATAGTTATAATGATCTAATTAACGATGCCCAGATATTTGCTAATTATCTATTAGTTGCAGGACATAAAAATGGCAATATTATCTTATTTTCTGAAAATAGTTACTATTGGTATGTTTGCAATATGGCAATTACTGCCTATGTAGGTATTAGCGTCGCTGCAAACAAAGATTGGCAATCATATGATATGAAAAATGCGTTAAAAACAATCGATGCAAAAGTTATTATATACTCTGCCAAAAACGCACCTGTCATAGACGAGCTTCGAGCGCTCTATCCTAAAAAAATATTCTTATCTACCGACAAAATCGCCGATATTATAAGTTCTCGCAGGCAACAAGCTGAAGGTGTAAATAGTAAATTACTAGAAAAAAATGCACAAAAGCCAGAAAAACTTTGTCAGATAATATTTACGACAGGATCAAGTGGACTACCAAAAGCTGTCCCAATATCATTTGACAATATGGAAGTTTGTCTACAGATGATGTTAAGCCGCTTGCCATTCTCGTCCAGCGACACGCATTATCTATTTTTACCCTTGTCACATGTATTTGGAAATATGGCTGCCCTAGTTTCGTTTAGACAAGGCCATAAGTTATATCTGTGTTCGGACACAAAATTAGTCAAAGACGAAATAAAAATAGCCAAACCAACTATTGTTTGCGGCGTTCCACTATTTTTTGATCGCATTTTCGATGGGTTAGATAAAAAATCTATCGAAACGATCAATAGTTTTGCAAAAATCACTACCCCACTGTCACGTATTGGCATTAATCTACGGAAAATACTTTTTAAAAAATTATACAAAGCCTTTGGTGGCCAATTAAAATATATTATTTGCGGGGCTGCGCCGCTACGCCCAGAGATAAAACAACTATTTTTAAATGTTGGGATTGATTTTGTTGAAGCATATGGAATGTCCGAAACCTGCGCTTTTATTACTATGGAAAAACGGGGACATCAAATCGCAAATTCTGTCGGCAACCCATACGCAGCTGTCGAATGTAAACTAATTGACAAAGACAAAAGCGGCATCGGCGAAGTTATTGTTAAGGGCCCGAATGTCTTTAAGGGGTATTTTAAAACTGACAAAATTGAAAAATTAGCGCTAGATAATAATGGCTTTTTTCACACCGGTGATTTGGGCCGCTTTGATAAACAAGGAAGGCTGTTCTTGACCGGCCGCAAAAAACGTCTAATTTTAACATCAAATGGTGAAAATGTGTCGCCTGATGAGTTAGAAAAATTACTTTCTGACCAAATCAAGGCAAAAAAGATAAAAGTCTTTGCCACCGATGAAGGAATTACAGCCACAATATTTCCTCTTGATGACGATGGTCGAGCCGACGATGAATTTAAAAAGATTGTCCATAATATCAACGAGTCGCTGCCAAAATTTAAACACATTAAGACCACTAACATAAATCGCAACAGCGAAATGTCCGTAAAATAATTTTTCGTATCGGCCAACCGTACATGTTGCATACCAAAATCAATTTAGTATCAGTTCTTTCTTTTGGTAAAGAACCAAAGACCAGTCCCTTTTTAGCCGTAAAAAGGAACCGAAAAACTCTCGGGGTTGCTTCAAATCCGCGGATTGGATATATTACTAAATCTCTTGGGTGTCTGCGGAACCTCGCTCCGCTGTACAGCGGATGAAATATGTTTTCAGGGCTCAAGCAGTCCTCGACACTCCATGATATTTAGTCATATATCCATCCGGGCTTTTCCAGATACCCCAAGCCCCATGGGCTACAGTCGCAAGCCCCAAATCTATCAATATACGAAACGCTCAGTACAACCTGTTCATTTAATGATGACTGTGCCGTCCCGGCAGCCGAGCGCCACGTGCTGGCCATGGGCCACACGGTAGAGCGTTCTGTTGTATGAACGGGTTGTGGCGAGCGTATAGCGCAAGATGCATGATGAAGCGATAAAGATAATCATTACGCCTATGGTAATAACGTCAAAAATATTGTAGTATTTAATCATGACAAAAATCGCAATTATCGAAGATGACAATGTTATTAGTCAAATGTATCGTATGAAATTTGAAGCCGATGGTTTTGACGTTCAACTAGCGGCAGATGGCAAATTAGGTGTAGATTTAGTCGAGTCATTCAAGCCTGATATGATTTTACTTGATTTGCAGATGCCCGAAATGAACGGCACTGAAGCTCTCGAAATTATTCGCAAAAATTCTTGGGGTAAAGACATCCCTGTAATCGTCTTGACTAATATGGGCGAAGAAGAAGCCCCTAAATCACTCCAAGCGCTTGGAGTCCATAGTTATATTGTTAAAGCCAACTTAACACCTCGCGAAGTCGCCGCTAAAGTCAAAGAAGCTTTGGCAAAATAAACCCAATCAATATTATTACTTTTTCTCTGAATTCGACGAATCAGAAGCAGCCGACAACACATTGTCAAACAATGCGGCAACTGTTAATGGACCAACCCCACCTTTAATGGGTGTTATTGTCAAATCATCCCTCTGCCGCACATCATCCGCCAAATCACCAACGATTTTACCATTTTCTGATGATGTACCAGCATCAACCACTACTGCGTTTTTATTAATCATATCTGAAGTGATTAATCCGGGAACACCAGTGGCTGATACAATAATATCCGCCTGGCGCAAGACTGCCCCCAAATCTGCCGTTTTATCATCACAAACCAACACGTCATAACCCGAATCACGCCATAATTTTGCAAGTGGCGCACCAACCAGTCTGCCATTACCGACAATTGCAATCTTTTTTGCATTTAAATCAATATTATAGCCGGCCATCAACCAGTTTATTGCTAATGCTGTCGCTGGAACAAATTTTGACTGGTCACACAGCCCGTCAACATCCTTTTCAGGCTTTACTGCTTGCAAAATTTTATCAGTCTGCGAAATATCCGACAATGGCAGTTGAATAATTATTCCATGAACAGATTTATCATTATTTAGTTTTTTTATAACATCTAATAATTCCCCGTCTGGTAGAGTAATTACATCGACTTTTACTTCGATATCTTCACCGTAAGCCTTTTTAAGTTTTAAATACGTTTCTGTAACTTGATTACCGCCATCATTTACGATTGCCAAATGCGGCGTGATCGCCATTGATTGGCGTAATGAACGTGATTGATGTAATTGACGTTCTTTTACAAAATCAGCTAAGTCTGAACCATTTAATATTCTCATAATGTTAGTATAGCGTAAAAAAAACTACATGTGCTACAATTAATTTAGCTAATGGTTATTAACAAATAGGAGATAAAATGTACGACACTAACACCGTATTCACTTCATCAAATTTAAGTACCACCGACGCAACAACATTATTTGGAGGCCTAGCCGCAGCTAGTGGCGCATTTATTTTGATAATGATTATAATCGCCTTGGTCTGCGCATTAATATCATACGCAGTTTCTTCCTTCTTGATCAGCCGAATCTTTAAAAAAGCTGGGGTCAAAACAAGCATTGCCTGGATACCAATCTATAACGCATGGAAGTTGCTTGAACTTGGTGACCAAAAAGGTTTTTGGATACTGTTTAGTCTGTTCCCGCCGCTTGCAATCGTTTCGGTTGTATTTACATATATCGCAATGTATCACATCGGTAAAAAACTTGGCAAGGAAGATTGGTTTGTCGTAATCGCAATACTTGCCGCCCCAGTCTGGTTTATCTGGCTTGGTTTTGACAAATCAGTTTGGAACGGTGCAAAACCAGAAGTTGCAACAGACCCAACAGCAACACCCGTGGCACCAGTAGCAGCAGAGCCAATTAATGTTGCACCTGTTGCTGCCCCAACACCAGCTGTTGCGCCTGAACAGCCATCATACACCGCCCCTGAAGCACCAGCCCCAGTCGAAGCCGAAACCCCAATAACACCAGAAATAGTCGAAGCTCCGGCTCCAACAGAGCAAGCCACAGAACCAACAGATACGACCGAAAACACTGTCGAATAATAGATAATTATATTTAAATTTAAACCCCGCGTATTTGCGGGGTTTTTGTTGTACAAATCATAAGCTCAATGTACAATAGATGCAATATGAGTGGGCAAATATCTGATTTTGAGAAATTTCAACGTGTTACGAATTATTTGACTGTTGCACAAATTTTTTTACAAGATAACTTTTTACTTGAACGACCGTTGACCTTTGATGATGTCAAGCCACGCCTACTTGGACATTGGGGTTCTGGTCCAGGTGTAAATTTAATTTATGCACATTTAAATAATTTGATTAAAAAATATGGTCAAGAAATGATGTTTGTCCTTGGACCAGGGCATGCTTTTCCTGCCCTACAAGCAAATTTATTCATCGAAAATTCACTTGCCGAATTTTACCCACAAGCCAAGCATAATTATGAGGGTATTGCTTACATTTGTCGTAATTTTAGCTGGCCATATGGCTTTCCAAGCCACTCTAACCCTGGCACACCAGGCGTCATCTTGGAAGGTGGCGAATTAGGCTATTCGCTATCAAATGCCTATGGTGCAGCCCTAGACAACCCAAATATGATAGTTGCCTGTTTAGTCGGCGATGGCGAAGCCGAAACCGGCCCAGCAGCCGCATCTTGGCATTTGAATAAACTGGTTAACCCAAAAACAAATGGCACAGTCTTGCCGATTTTACACTTAAATGGCTATAAAATTTCTGCACCAACTGTTTTTGGACGGATGAGTGATGACGAGCTGAAATCGCTGTTTTGGGGATATGGTTACGAACCCCGAATTGTTAGTGGTGACAACCTAGACCAACAGATGGAAGAAACTCTCGATTGGGCCCATGAACTAATTTGGAGCATTAAAAAATCGCCAGATAACCCTGTTGCACCACGTCTACCAATGATAATTATGCGCACCCCAAAGGGCATGACAGGCCCCAAGACGCTTGATGGAGCAAAGATAGAGGGAAACTGCCTTTCACACCAAGTTGTCCTTACAGAGGCTAAAAAAGACCCTACACAGCTAAAAATGCTCGAGGAGTGGCTAAAATCTTACAAATTCAATGAACTTTTTGATAGAATTAACGGTTTTGGCGATTTTATCGACAATATTTTGCCCGAAAAGTCACAGCGGATGGGGCTAAGCCCCCATGCTCACGGTGGTGACCCAATCTATAAACCACTAATATTACCCCCAGTTGAACAATTTGCCGAGGATGCAACAATTCCTGGCACAATAGGGTCCAGCAGTATGATACGATCAGGATTGTACCTAAAAGAAGTCTTTAAACTTAACAAAGCCAACAAAAACTTCCGCCTAATGTCACCTGACGAAACTTACTCAAACAAATTAAATGCAATTTTTGATGAAGAAAGTCGTGGTTGGGTATGGCCAATTGAATCATGGGACAAAGATTTATCCCCGGATGGACGCGTCCTTGAAATGCTATCCGAACATAATCTGCAAGGCCTTGTTCAAGGTTATGTCTTAACTGGGCGCCATGCTATTTTTGCCAGCTATGAAGCCTTTATCCAAGTGGTGGCCAGTATGATGGACCAATACGCAAAATTTATTAAACACACCTCTGACTATTATTGGAGAAAAGCCTTCCCGTCACTTAATTACATCCTAACAAGTTCGGGTTGGCGCCAAGATCATAATGGATTTAGCCATCAAAATCCTGGATTTATAGATGACGCATTGCAGCGACATGGTGATTTTGTAGACGTTTATTTCCCGGCCGACGGCAACACAACACTCGTCGTTTTACAAAAAATGCTATCATCTGTTGGGCAAATCAATGTAATGTGTGCAGGCAAAACACTTGAACCTCGCTGGCTAACACCCGAACTTGCCAAAAAACAAGTCGAATCTGGCATTATGATTTGGGACTTTGCCAGTGACACGAATCCGGATATTATTTTAGTCGGTGTTGGTGATTATCCTACCAAAGAAACTTTAGCCGCAATTGATCTGGCTAAAAAAGAATGGCCGACAATTAATCTACGTTTCATTAATGTCAGCTCACTTACCAGCAAGGGCTTTGGTCATGGACATCGGATGTTATCCGAACAAGAATTTAATACCCTATTTACCACCGACAAGCCTGTAATTTGTAACTTCCATGGCTACCCTGAAACGCTAAAAGCAATCCTGTTTAATTACGTCAATGATGCCAGCCGTTTTGATGTCCGTGGTTATATTGAATGCGGCAGTACAACAACACCATTTGATATGCACGTCCGCAACCAAACAAGCCGCTACCACATAGTTATGGCCATATTTGAACGCCTGCTAAAAATCGGCAAAATTCAAATAACTGATGCTGCAAAGATAATCTATAAATACAAGATGTTAATTGATAGCAACACCGAATATATCAAAGCTAATGGTATAGATATGCCGGATATAGATGAATGGGTTTGGAAAAATAAAAAACCAAATGACACTGATTTTTTGCATTCTGTTGCAACTGATGTTTCTGACGTATAAAAAACGCCTGTTAATACTAACAAGCGTACCCTTAATGTTTTTTTATCGGAGTCCAAGGGCAGGACTTCTTAATTGTTGACCTATCGATTGGTTTGTAGCTTTCAACAAAAGCGTGTTCTTGCCAATATTGCCAAATTTCTTCTTTCAGTTCAACACTATCCCCGGCAAAATCCTGAACCGATTTTTTGCGCCATGGTTCGGGGTATGCAAATTCTCCTGGAAAGAATGCAATTGGTTCATAGCTATCGTTGCTAATTTGAGAAAAAATACAAATTAGCGAATGGACCTTGCATGGTTTACGATTTTTTGTAATTCTTGAATGACCTCTGCGACCTTCAAACACTGCATAATAAATATCTTTTTGTGGTGAACAAGAAGTATCTACTATCATTGAAAAAAAATCACATCCAGGAAACTCAGTAATCGTGACAAACCTTCGACGATTATCTGATGACGCTGCCGAAATTATCTCTGGAAGATGTACAATCATTTCCTTTGGTTTCGTCAACAAATGCGGCTCTTCAGTTCTGTCAAAGACCTTTTTTCCATCGGCTGTTACACCGATTTGGCTAACGGACACTCCGTTCACCCCCTTTTATAATATTCGCAGCCATAAAAAAGGCTGTATGTATAGATAATAACACTTTTAACAAAAAATATTATTAAAATATATTTTCTACATAATCGGCAATAATTTTAGCAAATCTTTTGTCAATTAAATGATGAGTTGCATGAAGTTTTGTAATAGATACATTTGGCTGCTTTGCAAGCATATCAACGTTTTTTTGAACAACAAAATTATCTAACATGCCATATATTATTTTTATTGGAATTTTTAAACCTAAAACCTCATTGTAAGTATTTTGATTAATAATCGTATTTTGTAACGACATACGAAAACCGTTCCAGTTATCTTTGTTAATATCCATACCATCATGCAATCTTAATAATTTTCTTAATTTTTGAGAATATTTAATAGACACATTCTTTTTTTGAGATAAAAATTCAAACGTTTTTATAAATATATCAGTCTGCTTTTCAGACAAAAAAGTCTGTTTTATACCAATATTCTTGACGTAAAGCGGCAGGCTTACCAATAATAAATTACTAACTTCGTTATGATACTTGGTGCTGTAGTGAGTTGCGATTATTGAACCCATTGAATGCCCAGCTAACAAAAACGGCTGTTTAATGCCTAGCGTTTTAATAGTGCTGTGAACATATTTAACATGATCATCAACTGAATATTTGCACATTATTGGTTTTGGCGACTTTCCAAAGCCCAACATATCTAAGGCGATTATCCGATATTTATTTTTATCTAAATTGTCTATTAAATAATCCCATGTCTTTGATGTTGCCGCAATTCCGTGAAGCAAAACAATCGTTGGTTTATCTTTGCCACCAGTATCAACAGAAATATTCAACAAATATTCTGGTTTTATTGCATTTAAAAAGCGTTTTAAAAAACTAAATATCATATTTTTAGTATATCAGATATAGACAGTTAGCAAGCCATGGCACGATACAAAATAAAAACCCGACAAATTGTCAGGTATTTATTATGGTGAACCGGGTGAGACTTGAACTCACGACATTCTGCTTAAGAGGCAGACGCTCTAACCAGCTGAGCTACCGGTCCGCAGACTATAACTATACACTACTACCTCTGTTATTTCAACAATATTAACAACATTCACTGCAAAATACTACATATTTATCAAAAATATACCAATTAATATTAAAATTGCAGCAATTATCTTCCTAACAATCTTATCTTTTTCATTTTGGAAAAAATAACTAACTATTACATTTGTCATTACCGCCAAGGACAAAACAGGTGCAACAACTGACACCGCGTGTAGTTGATATGTCCGAAGCAGTAGCATCATTGCCACTCCAAAACAGATACCTGTAAGCGCAATATTCTTTCGGTTAGACTTATTAAACTCTGCCTTCAAATCCGATAGCTTGATTTTATCTAAAACAAAAATTACCATCGCTGGTCCAATTAAAGTACAGGCAACAAATATCGGTAATGTGAACTTAGTCGAGTTATTAATATCAAGCAACAATGCGCCTACCGAACAACAATTTGACAATATGCTCAGATACACATATTTATTTAGCTTAAATTTACCCTTTTCGTATAATATCAAAATATTGCTAAACAAAATAATAGCAGCTCCAATAACCTTATTTAACAAAAATGGCTCTTTTAGAAAAACCAGCCCAAATAATATCAATATCACTGTCTGAAGCTGAAAAAGTATCATAAAATGCGATACTTCTAAGCCCTTCCTGACAGTGCCATCAATTCTGTCAGATGCCGCATAAAACAATATCGCGGCGAAAAGCAAAACATACGGCCAAATATTGGTTGGAAATTGGATTTTATAAAAAACGCAAAAAGACAATATTACAAAACCAGCAAACAGCTCAATCAGAACAACTAATGCACCCGGCCGAACTAACTCCTTCGTAGATATTTTATAAAACTGATTATACGCTGCATGTATAATAAGATAGCCAATAGCACATACCCACCATATTTGAAATATATTCATTTGTTAATATTATAGCAACAAATATTTTTTATTAAATACCAGCTATTTTTATGGTGCAGTTATAAGTATAGGATTTGAATATAAGCCAAATAAGTTAGTTATTTCGCGGCTATCGCTGTCGTAAATTTTTTTAAAAGCTCTAATCTTGTATCTTTTTGACTCACCAGATTTGTGATTTAATAATCTTATCACTCGTTCTGATTCAAATTTATAATCTTTATAATCTAAGGGCACCCATTCCTTAAATGTGTCACTATAGACCATCAGCTCGTACCCATCAACACCACTAATATCTGTTGTAATAGGTCCTAGATAGGTGTATTTTGAAGTGTTTGGTAATGTAATTCTAATAATTTCATCATTCACTCGATATTTAATCTTAGTCGGTGCAGGCGGAGAGCTAACAAATGGGACACTTACTGTTAATGTGGCATATTTTATACTTTGTATTGTTTTTGAAATAACACCTTGTTTATAGACGTTGTTATTTGACGATAACCTAAATTTATACGTCTTACCAGGCTCATATTCCCTATTTGAAAAACTTAAGGCTGTAATACCGCTTAATGGTGATTCCAAAACGTACTTTTTCAATATTTCATCGTATTTTTCAAGCTTATACCAGTCCGCTGTTCCAGACCAACTAAAAGTAATTAAACTATTTTTAACTTTTGCACGAAAGTTTTTTGGCGCACTTGGTGCCTTAATATTCGGTATCTTAATACTAATTGGTTCAGACAAAACCCCTCGGACCTCTGTAGCATCTTGCTTACCAGGTTCAAAATAATACCTAACACCACCAACTCTGTACAAATAAGTCTTGTTTGAATCATTCTCTCCCGAGATATATTTTTTTGAAAATTCACTTATTATTTGGTTTTTTGGAGCTTCAATGTATTGTCCCGACGCGTCATCGTATCTATAAATAACATACTTATCGGCTGGAATTTCTGACGTATCTTCCCAAGTAATTGTGACTGTACTACTTCTGACTTTTGCGGCCAACTTTGAAGGTATCGCAGGCGGCGTTGATGATGTAGTGTCCCCTAACACGTTCATGTTTATTTGCGGCACAAAATATCCTATGCCAATAAAAATAAATACCAATACCGCCAACCCACCAAGCACCTCGCAGATAACTTTGTAAGCTTTATTAAATTTGCGCTTAATAACTTTTACAGCCGGTTTTTTTGACAGACGTTTTTTATAAACAACTACTTTTTTAGCAGCTTTTTTAACTTTAAGCATATTGCGTCTTAGGGCTTTTTTTGTTTTTACCTTCAAAATGACCTGCTTTTTGTTTTAGGGTTATTACATCTATAAAATAGCATAAGTGGGATAAAAAAGCAATAGCAATATTTTTTGGGACAAAAAGCACCCCAGTTCGCAGGGGTGCTTTATATTGTTTAAGTTCTTAATTAGTAAATTCAAAAGGACTAGAAATACCTAAGTGATACTTACCGCCCATAAAGTCATAGTTGAAGCCCTTTATGTAAGCAAAACAAAGCCCATTCCCAACTCCAAAATCGTCTATTTCCATATCTAACATGTTAATTGGAGAACCGGTTATCGGATTAACGGTCGTAACGTAGTAAACTCTTGGTTCATAATCTGTTAGGGTCTTTGTTACCTCTCCGTTCTTTTTACATTCAATATTTGCCCAATATCCTTCTGGCGCCACAGTAGGCACGTTTGCGGTTATCGTAATGATTTCACCATTATTATATTGACTCTTATACGCCAGACCTGTCGTCTCAGGGATCTCAAGCAATGTCTTGGCTGTTGCATCCCCAAATACCATTGTTGCTGTCTTCCCTACAACTTTTTCACCAGAAGTATCAAGATTATATGGAGTCAAATTCATAGTACAAAGACCACGCCCTGTTCCTAAGTCATACTGATCAAAACCATAAGCAATGGTTGCATATCCGGATGAATAACGGGATATATCTTTCATCTCTATACTCCTACTCCATGTAAACGGTGGGTTAACTAGTTGCCCTGATTGCAAATATT
>CAZCIE010000007.1:0-14818 GCA_964498955.1 uncultured Saccharimonas sp. (SeqCode)
TCTAGTGATGGAAGTCCACAATCAAACTACCAAAAAAACGAATTGGCTAAGTTATTGGGTCGGCTGTATCGCTGGATTTATACCATGGGTTGTTATCGCATTTTATATGTGGCTAGGTGCTGATAACGGTTCAGAAGCGCCAACGTTTGTGTACTGGATATTTGTGTCGATATTCTTGTTCTTTAACTGTTTTGCTGTAAATATGGTGTTACAATATAAAAAGATTGGCCCATGGAAAGATTACCTATTTGGAGAACGTGTATATATCATTTTGAGCTTGGTCGCAAAATCATTACTGGCTTGGCAGGTTTTTGCCGGCACATTACGCCCATAATACATAGATATTTGTTATAATTAAACACATGATTCAAAGATTAATTTGGCGTGTTATTCGTTTGTTGTATGTTTATTTAGCAAAACCGATATTATTTTTGATATCTCCTGACAAAACCCATGCTGATATGATCAAGTTTTCAGTGTTTTTTGGAAAATTTGCGTTGACGCGTGGTATTACAAAGTTAGTTTTTAGTAAAAAGCCCGATAACAGATTGGTGCAGCATTTATTTGGCATAAAATTCAATAATCCTGTCGGTATTGCGGCTGGGCTAGATAAAAATGCTGAGATGATGCCAATTTCGATGCGCCTTGGCTTTGGCTTTACAGAGGTCGGATCAGTTACTGCCCTGCCCTGTGCCGGTAATCCTAGGCCTTGGTTTTTTCGTTTGCCGCTCAGCAAATCATTAGTAGTTAATGCTGGACTAGGCAACGAAGGGTCACAAGTCAATCTAAAAAGGCTTTCAGATTGTAAATACATCAAAGGCTTTCCTGTCATTCTGTCAGTTGCGAAGACAAACTGCAAAGATGTTGTCAGTGTTAATCAAGGTATTTTGGATTACATTAACACTGTCAAATTATCTAAAGACAACCAAAATGTGTCTATGATTGAACTAAACATATCTTGCCCGAACGCATTTGGCGGTGAGCCGTTTATCATGCCAGCAAGATTAGAAAAACTTTTGAAAGCTATTGACAAGCTAGATGTAGAAGTTCCGATTACAGTCAAAATGCCTGTCGATTTGCCCTGGGACGCGTTTGCAGCCCTTTTGAAGGTCATTGTGGCTCATCCGGTCATTCAGGCCGTTACGATAGCAAACTTGTATAAAGACCGTTTAAGCGCTAATTTGTCTGAAAATCTGTCAGATACGGTAAGGGGGAACCTAAGCGGAAAACCGACTTTTCTGGCAAGTAATGATTTGATCCGTAAAACATATTTGAACTATGGCAAGAAACTAAAGATTATAGGTGTTGGCGGTATTTTTACAGCCGAAGATGCCTACACTAAAATTAAAATGGGTGCTAGTTTAGTTGAATTAGTCACTGGCATGATATTTACTGGCCCACAAATCGCAGCCGAAATTAATTATGATTTGGCAAAGTTATTAAAGCGTGACGGATTTAAAAATATTAGTGAAGCCGTCGGCTCTGACGCTAATTTGTAGCGCAGTAGTTGCCAAACATTGATCCGTCGCGGAAAAATGGTTTCGCGGCAGAGGCTTTTTCTTCTATGATATTTAGACCGTTTTGGATATTGGTGCTAGGCATGCAATCGATACCACTGGACAAAAATGTTGGTTTTCCAAAAATATTCCAAGATACAACTGCATAAATTAAAACTATTAATATAAATGTCACTATTGTTTCGATTAATCTAATTACTATTCCAATCATATATATATTGTAGCATGCTCTGTTCTTTCTTTTGGCAAAGAACCAAAGACCAGTTCCTTTTTAACCATAAAAATGAACCGAAAAATTCTTGGGGCCGCTTCAAATCCGCGGATTGGATATATCGTCAATCGCCTTGGGCGGCTGCGGAACTTCGCTCCGCTGTACAGCGGATGAAATATGTTTTCAGGGCTCAAGCAGTCCTCGCTGCACCAGGACGCTTAACAATATATCCATCCGGGCTTTTCCAGATGCCCCAAGCCCCATGGGCCGCAATCTCAAACGCTTGAGATTCTACTACCTACTACCTACCACCTACTATCTACAAAAGCTTTTTGCTAAAAGAAAAAGCATTTTAGCTATTGCAAATATTACTGTTGACTCGTTCAATATGCCACGATGTATACTAGTTGTAGTCATGTAAGTACTGGGTAAAACCTTTCCACTTACAGGCTTTATAATCAAAGCCACCATTCGTCGTTATCGTGACAACCATAGTCCTCCGATTAACGTTAAATACACCGAGTAACATCAGTTCGCTATTCGCTGTCCAGCGAAAGCGAAAAAGGTCGAAAACTGAACGGTTTTTACTTCCCTATCTGAGTTATTAGCGCATAATCCCGTTCGCTGGTAAATTTTAACAAAATTTAAACCGGTCTATATTAAGGTGCGTTTAATCAAGTGGAGGCAAATATTATGAACAAGGTAAAAATCAATGAGCATGTAAGTGTTACTGCGCTGGGATTTAAAAAGAATTTAGTCGTATATCCACGACGAATGGAGTTTCGCGGTGTTACTTACAATTTTATTGATGCAGGGCTACGCTGTTTGTTGCGATGTGGTGAACATATTGCTGAGTTTTTTACGATATCTGACGGTACGGCAGATTACCATCTGCGACTAGACCACAGCGACAACGGTTGGACGCTACTAAGTATTAGTTCGTAGCTATTTGGTTATAAAAACAATATAATAATTAATATAAGATGAGTGATTTTTTAATTAGCCTGAAACGAAACTTCTTATCGCCAATTGTGATTGCTATATTCATCTTGTCTGTCATATTACTATTTTTAGGCGAAACCAGAGATGCTTGGTTTATCTCTTCAATAGTGCTGCTAAACACTGTGCTTGCAATAATTCAAGAGGCAAGGGCTAGGTACGAACTAAAAAAACTAGAGTTGATGAGTACTCCACACGCACGACGCTATAAAAGTGACGGCAGCGAACAAGAAGTCAAATTTGACGAATTAGTCATAGACGACTTAATTCTATTGCAACTTGGCGACGAAATTCCAGCAGATGGGATTATTATTAATAGCGCCGGACTTGAAGCGGACGAAAGCATTTTAACTGGAGAATCTGCACCTGTTGAAAAGTTAAATCAGTCAATGGTCTATGCTGCAAGTGCAGTTGTAGCCGGTAGCGCAAAAATGAGTGTGACTGCGGTTGGTGCCAACACAAAAGCAGGACAAATGGCCACTTTATTAAAACGTTATTCTCCAGAAGTAACACCTATACAACATTCAATTGCCCGAGCTATCACATATTTAACATATGGTGCTTTGGGGTTGGCGGTATTAATATTTGTAGTCTATTACTTGTCTGGGCAAGAAGCGGTCAAAATATTTAAAGCTATCACATCTGGCGCAATAACTGTTGTACCAGAGGGGCTGTTGCTTGCGAGCACGCTACTGCTAGCTTATGGTTCGATCAAATTAACTCAAGCAAAAGTTTTACCTCAAAAATTGTCAGCAATTGAAGCGATGGCGCTAATTGACGTATTGTGTGTTGATAAAACAGGTACATTAACCAGTGACAAAATCGTTTTTGATCAACTTGAAAAATTTGGTAGTAAAAATACACCAATTGCAGAGTTGGCTGGGATAGTAGCAGCTGAAACCAGCGGAGGCAGTAAAACAGGCCTGGTGATTTCTAAGGCCTTACCTGCTCCAGATCATTACAAGATAATCCAGAATCTGGCATTTTCATCAAAACGTAAATTTAGTGGCGTGCGAACAACATACAATGGCAAGATATACAGCGTATTAATGGGGGCGCCAGAATATTTAGAAAAATATGCTACATTATCAAAATCTCAGTTAAGTCGTATTTCTGAATCTACCAATGCTGGTAAAAGAGTCTTGGTAGTTGTTTTGATTGATAATATTGACCTTTCACTAAATGATTTACCAGAAAAATCTGGTAGCCCAGTTGCTATCATTACTTTGACAAATGAACTGCGTGAAGGGGTACATGATACCGTAAGTTATTTACAAAATAATGGTGTCTGCATCAAAGTTATTAGCGGTGATAATGCCGATACAGTAAGGTTTGTTGCTGACCAAGCCGGCATAAAAAACTGTTCGTCAGTTATGACGGGATTCGAACTAAATAAAATTAATGACTCAGATTGGGACAGGGTTGTGTCTGGCGTCACTATTTTTGCTCGAATCCTACCTGAACAAAAAGAGCGTTTAGTAGATACTTTTAAAAGACTTGGAGGCTATACTGGGATGATTGGTGATGGAATTAATGACGCTTTAGCAATAAAAAAGTCAGATCTTGGGGTAGCGATGTATGAAGGCGCTTCTGCAACCAGAAGAGTCGCAGATATAGTTTTACTAAATAATTCATTTAACTCGTTACCTATTGGTATGAAGCTGGGCAATCGTATAATGCAAGCAATAGAGATAATTGCTACACTATTTTTTCATAAGATTACATATGGAGTAGTTTTGTTGCTTTCAACATTAGCACTTGGTATTGTTTATCCATTTCAGCCACGTCATATTACATTTATGAATATGTTTTTGGTAAGTATGCCGACATTAATGTGGACAATATTTGTGCCTAGACCAAACCATCGTGTTAACCCAAAATATTTTTGGAAGGATACATTACTAGCAGTTATGCCAATTGCTGCATTATCAGGTTTTGTGGTATCTGTGGCATATACATATCTTAATATAATTCACCCCGGTGCCGACCAGGGCGTTGCAACAACTACAGTTATAATTGCCACCTTTTTTGGCATTTATTTAGTGCTGTTAGTGCCAAAGATGTTTAATATAATATCTGATCGCGATGCCAGTTTGGCTAGAATCTTGTATATTTTAAGTGTAATCTTTGTATTATCAATTAGCTTTGGTGTTGGGTTTATTCGTGATTTCTTTGATTTTACTGCTCCGGCTTGGCAAAACACGTTGCCGCTTTTAGCGCTAATAGTATTTGTTGCAGTTATTCAATGGAAGGTTGCAAAAGCTGCAGGTAATAGAATAATTAATCGTATAAAAAATTAGTGTATAATTAAGTTATGAATGTAAAAATAGAAATTGACACAAAGACTTTTGTTAGGTTTTGGCTAGTTGTAATTGGTTTTATCGTAGCGGCATTTGTAATATATAGTGCTCGTACGGCATTAATAATTATTGCTGCGGCAATGTTTTTTGCAATTGCCCTAAGTATGCCAGTAAACAGATTAGTAAAAATACTACCGAGTAAAAGCCGACTACTTAGCACGGCACTTGCCTATGTGGCTGTGGTCCTTGCTTTGGGGGCATTTATCTTTTTGGCTGTTCCGCCAATTGTTCAACAAACAGCAAAACTTGCGCAAACAGTCCCAGCGCTTGTTGATTCGGCATCTACTCAATATTCGGGAATTAATAAGTTAGTAGTAAAGTACAATTTGCAAAAACAACTTGATGATATTTCGTTGTCAGTAAAGAAAAATGCCGTTAGTTTTGCAAAAGATCTAGGCTCAAATGTGATTGGAGGCATTGGCTCAATATTATCAATAATTACGTCAGGAATAATTGTTTTTGTGTTAACATTTTTAATGTTAGTCGAAGGCCCGACCTGGCTTGATCGTTTGTGGTCATCGTTTAGGCACCAATCTAAAATGGAGGCCACCCGAAAGCTGCTGTACAAGATGTACAACGTAGTGGTTAGTTATGTGTCTGGTCAGCTAATAGTCTCATCGATTGCTGGTTTAGTCGCTGGGGCGACAGTTTTAGTATTAAGTCTTTTGTTTGCTATTCCAATTAATCTTGCTGTTCCAACTGCAGCAATAGTATTTGTATTTTCGCTTATTCCAATGTTTGGATCGACTATTGGTGGAGTAATTATTACTTCTGTGTTGGCACTTAATGACATAAAAGCTGCATTAATTTTTCTTGGTTTTTTCGTGATATATCAACAAGTTGAGGGCAATTTTATATCGCCAAAGATTCAATCTAAAAAGATTGACTTGTCAGCGCTGGCTATTTTAATAGCGGTTACGATCGGTATTTTTCTATTCGGTATTGCTGGGGGTATTATTTCGATACCTATCGCTGGATGTGTCAAAGTATTAGCTGACGAATACTTCGCTAAGAAAAATACAGATTAGATCATTCTTAGCGTATTTCGCTCGCCACAACCTATTCACACAATCAGCACGCTCTACTCTACAATATACTACCTACTACCTACTGTTCAAACGTATTCCCAAATGCTAGCCTCGCTAGTGTCTCGAATTGCTATACCATGTTTTAATAATTCGTCGCGAAGTTTGTCTGATTTTTGCCAATCTTTTTGGTTGCGGGCAAGGTTTCGCTGGATTATTAGCTGTTTAGAAGTGTCATCAATATCTGGAGTTGTTGAAACAAGCTGTAAACCTAATACGGAATCGATAGTCTCGAGTAAGTTTAAAAATGCCTGTCGGTCGATGGCTGAAAGCTTGGCGTTTGATAATCGCGAAAATGCATCATCAATAATTTTTAAAGCATCAGGAGTGCTTAAATCATTTTCGATAGCTTCAATTATGGCGCTGGATGTTGCGTATAATGATATTGACGTATCGTCTTCGGTAAAAGTACTATGAATTTGATGTCGAATTGCAGCAATATTTCGCCAATTGTTTAGCCTGTTTTTTGCTGCTTCTAAATTGTCGAAAGTAAAGTTACCTTCGCTTCTGTAATGCCCTTGCAAAATTAGCATTCTAAATTCCATCATTTTATATCCTTTGGCATCAATGTCATTAAGCGTATAAACATTACCTAGCGACTTACTCATTTTTGTACCGTTTGACTTCAAAAAATTGTTATGCAGCCAAAAATTGCAAAATTTGACTCCATTCGCTGACTCAGACTGAGCAATTTCGTTGGTATGATGAACTGGAATAGCATCAATTCCGCCTGTGTGAATGTCTAGCGTATCGCCAAGAAAATTTTTGGCAATAGCCGAGCATTCAAGATGCCAACCGGGGAAACCCATAACGGGCCCAGTGCTATCTGTTGGATCTAGTATGTCAATTGGTGTTGGCCATTCCATATCACGCTTGCTATTAACTGGAGAAAATTTCCATAAAGCAAAGTCAGCCGGGTGCTTTTTGCCCGTATTAGTTTTGATTCGCGTCCCTGATTTGAGTGATTTTAAATCAAGATGTGCAAATTTTGCGTATGATTTAAATTTAGAAGTATTAAAATATATACCATCGCTTATTTGGTATGTGTAACCCTTTTCTTTTAGGATTCTAAGCATATCAAGCTGTCTAGGGATAAAGTCGGTTGCGCGAGCAATAAAATTAGGCATTACAAGGTTTAATCGTTTAATGCCAATTAAAAAATCGTCAGTATAGAATTTTGCGACCTCCCAGGCTGTTTTATTTTCGCGATGTGCACCTTTCTCCATTTTGTCTTGACCTTCATCGGAATCGCTTACCAGATGGCCTACGTCAGTAATATTCATTACCCTGGATACATCATAATTACCTGCAATTAATATCCTGACTAAAGTGTCCCAATATATGTAGGCGGCCCAATTACCAACATGAGGATAATAATAAACTGTTGGACCACAAGTATAAACAAGTGCTTTACCTTTTTTTTGTGGGATAAATTCTTCAATCTCGCTGCTTAAGGTGTTATAGAATTTTAGTGCCATTTTGTTACCCTTCTTTTAAAGCCTTGTCTGTTGCATTAATTAACTCTGGGATTATTGTATCAATAGATTCGTAAACACGAAAGCCCGCAGCGTATTCATGGCCGCCACCACCAAAAAACCCGGCCACTTTTGCCGAAATAGGAGAGTTACTGCGTAATTTGCCTGTTAGCCTACCATCTGGATATGTTTTGATTGCAACGCCTACTTCAACTCCTTCTACTAATCTCATCTCGTCAAGGACTAACATACTTGGGTTGTATTTATCGCTAAAAGCCTTAATTTCTTCAAATGGGATCGTAATTAGTGCTAGTTTACCGTCAAGAAAATACTCAATTCTTTCGATTAAAACACCTTTGTATTTTAAAATTTCAGCTGATTTTTTAGCATATTCTCGTCGGCGCATTTCGCTGTCGTAGTTACTTGCGCCTAGCTCGGCTAACTGACCAGCGATAAAGTATGTTTCGGGGGTAACACCCTTTACTGTTAACCCAAGACTATCACTCATAATTGCAATTAGAATATTTTCGGCAGCCGACTTATTGATTGACCATTTATTGCTTTTGGCTAATTTGTATATTATTTCGCCAGTTGCAACAGCGCTATCATCTGTTAATAGTGTGTGCTTAAAGCTTAAATTTGACTTGCTAATATGATGATCAATCGCGAGTACGGTACTTGTTTCAAGGAAATGTCGGACCCCTGGTCCTTCAAGTACTTTGGTTAGTAAAACGTCAGCAGTCGTATCAACAATAATTGCTAAATCGGCGGTTGAGTCAAAATCGGTGACTACTCTGTCCCAGCCGTTAATGTAGCGCATATATTTTGGGATTTCGACAGGACAGTAAAGAACTACGTTTTTGCCTAAATCACCTAAAATTTCTTCTAACGCTAAAGCGCCACCAAGTGAATCACCATCTGGGTTTTCGGCTTGGATTACGATAATCTTTTTGGCAGAGTTAATTATTTCTGTTGCAGTTTCATACATATTAAAATGACCTTCTTCCCTCTAGCGCGTGAGTTAACGTAATTTGGCTAGCATATTCCAGATCTACACCAACCGGTATGCCGCGTGCAAGCCTGGTAATTGTAACTTTTAGTCCGGCATCTAATATATCGCGTTGTAGATAAATCGCAGTAGATTCGCCTTCGACGCTAGCGTTAGTGGCGATAATAACTTCTTTGACTTTGTCGCTTTTAATTCGACTAATTAATTCTGGTATGTGTAAATCATCTGGGCCGATTCCGTCAATTGGACTAATTGCGCCACCAAGCACATGGTAGGTACCGTTAAACTGTCCCGTTCGCTCTATCGGAATAATATCAAGGGGTTCTTCGACGATGGCTATTGTGGTTTTGTCGCGCGAAGGGTCGCTATATAAAACAGATACATCATCTTGCTTATTGATTAAAGCAAAAGTTACTGGGCAAGATTTAACGTTATCGTGCAATTCAGCCACGGATTTTGATAGCTTTTTACTGTAATTTTTGTCAGCCCGAAGTAAAAAATACGCATATCTTTCTGCGGTACGCTCTCCGACGCCTGGAAGCCGTCCAAGCTCGTCGATAGCGTTTATAAGTGCAGTTGGAAGTAGCTGTAACAAAATATATTCCTAAAAGCCAAGCTTACCAAGGCCACCCATTAACGGTTTCATTTTTTCGGCTGCAATTTCTTGAGCCTTTGCTAATCCGTCACGAATTGCAATTTCAACCCAGTGTTCAAGCTCTTCGATGTCTTTTAGGTCAACTTGACTTGGGTCTATTTTAACTTTTTTAATCTTTAATTCGCCTGTTATTTGGACAACTACTGCCCCATCACCAGCCTCAACTTCAACTATTTCTTTTTTAAGCTCGTTTTGGGCTTTTCGTAGATCGTTCATCATTTTAATTTGGTCAAATGCCATTATATCTCTCCTTATTATTTACTCTGGTATTTATAGATATATTATAACTTATTTATCTGTCTTTTTATACAGATAGAACCGGTCACCGTCAATTGTTTTACCCGATGTTACAATTTGTTCTATGGCGTAGCCTGCAAACTGGTTTTTTGCCTGCCTAGTGGCCCAAAAATATTCAGTCACTGGTACGTCAGATACTTGTATATTTGAATTATATTTTTCGATCGCTTTATAAAATGAAAGCTCATTTTTTGCTACTACAATATTTTTATGGCCTGAAGTAGCAAATGTAACATCACGAGAAAAACTTTGGGCGATATTTGGGTCGTAATTATAGCCATAAACGTGCCGATCAACACCCGAGAATACCAGTATTAAGACTAGAACTGCCAGAGGTACAAACCCACCGAAACGTGCGTATGGATTACGTGGGAATAATTCGTACCAATGTGACAATAACATACTTAGACCAGAAGCAAGCAACAAAACTATTGGAATATATGTAACACTTGTGAATATCGGGTTTATGATTATTATTGGGACAATACAAGCTGACCAAAGAATAATTAGATAATTTTTAGATGTAAATCGGTTTTTGTAAACTTGGATTATACCAATTCCTGCGATCATCATTGATCCTAATTCAAAGAACGGCGTCATCAAAGTTGAGCCACCTGGGTTTGCGAACCCAAGATACTGAGTGCCTAATGTTTTAAAGTTATTTAAAATATTTGGCCAACTTGGTGGTATCCCTAGTAACTCAAAACCTAACTTTGGGTAGTACACGATAAAAACTATCAATGGCGATATTAATAATATTGCGCAAAAAATACCGACAGCCACCTTGAATTTAGGCATTTTTCGAATCAAATAGCGTAGATGTGGGTGCAGTATTATAGAAGCGACTAGCGCAATCAAGGCATATACGCTGAGTGGTGTGTACAAACAAGCTGCAGCCGTAACATAAAAAGCCACGATATATACTATTCGATATTTTTGGTTTCGGATTATAGAACTGGCAAGTAACAGTAACCATACTGCCCAAAATATGTACATTATACTTGGTGTACCATCTTGAGCTAAAAACATAAATTGACTGGTAGAAATTGAAATCAGTGAGGCTAAAACACCAATACTAGGCTTGAACCATCGCCTAAGCAATAATACAACACCAATTGCGGACAAAAATGCCAAAATGATTGAAGGAAGTTTGATGCTAAGCATGCTTACCCCAAATAGGTTCAAGCTGATATTCTGAAATATATGGTATGGCAAATTTACAATAGCAACTGATCTAACATTTAAGATATTTATATTACTACTGATAACTACAGATTTCATTTCATCATTTGATATCCCGCCAGGAAAATATAAGCCTGCAAAAATTAAGGTTGCCAGTAATCCAACGACAAACAGACCATACCCCAAGAATAATCGGTGTCGATAAATAAACGATTCAGCTAATACAAACTTACTCATGCTTTTATTTATTATACCACGTGCTTTATGTTATCAGATCGCTCGCCGCAACCTATTCACACAATCAGCACACTCTACGTGTGACTAAGTCAGCACGTGGCGTTCGGCTGCCTTCGGCACAGTCTGATTGAATGAATAGTTTGCATTGAGCGATTCGTATTTTGGTGGCTTTGAGATTTCTACTACCTACTAAATACTACCTACTAATTCTCATCGTGTTTTCGGTCAAGCGATACAAACTTCAATCGCTCTGGATGGAAGTATAACTCAACCTTACCAGTTGGGCCGTTACGGTGTTTAGCAATGATTAAATCTGTAATATTCTCGCGTTCGGTTTCGGGGTTATAATACGCCTCGCGGTAGATAAACATAACAATATCGGCGTCTTGCTCGATTGAACCAGATTCACGAAGGTCAGCTAGTTGTGGAATTTGTGGGCTACGAGATTCAACAGAACGTGACAGTTGGCTAAGTGCAATAACTGGAACATTAAGTTCACGAGCAATTAACTTCAATCCGCGCGATATTTCGCTGACTGCTTGAACGCGGTTATTAAAATCATTATTACCGTTGCTTTGCATTAGCTGCAAATAGTCGATAATAATCAGTCCAAGAGGCTGTTCGTGCATTGCGCGTCGGGCTTTTGTGCGCATCTCTAGCACTGTCATGCCAGGCGTGTCATCAATAAATATTGGTGCCTCAGCCAATTCACCCATAGCTTCGCTGATTTTGCTAAAATCATCATCTGACAGGTTACCAGTACGAATATTCCAAGCATCAACACCAGATGCATCAGCCAACATACGATCAACCAACTGTTCTTTGCTCATTTCGAGGCTGAAAAACAATACTGGCATTTTTGCCATAGTGGCAACGTTTACGGCAAAGTTTGTGACAAGCGTTGTCTTGCCCATTGCCGGACGTGCTGCAAGTATTATTAAGTCGCTCTTTTGAAAACCAGCTGTCATATTGTCTAGGTCCCGGTAGCCAGTACGGACGCCACGCAGAGTGCCCTTGTTGCGATGCAGTTCTTCCATTCTGTCAAAACTGTCTGTTAAAATGCTTTCAATACTGACCAAATCTTGTTTTAAAGATTGGTCACTAACAGAAAACAATTCGGCTTCAGCTTTGCCCAAAAGTTCTTCGGTGGAAGTTTCTTCGTTATATCCCATTTCGGAAATGTCGCCACTAGCTTTGATTAGTCGCCTACGGACGGCTTTTTGGGCAACCAATTCAGCGTAGGCCTCGGCGTGTGCGGCAGTCGGCACATAATTCGTAAGTTCGGTTAAGTATGCTGAGCCTCCGACTGTGTCGAGGTCTTTTTTGCGTTTTAACTCTTCAGTCAATGTTAATAAATCAACTGGTTTGTGTTTTTCATATAATCGCATCATGGCGTCATATATCATAGCGTGTCGTTTTTCGTAAAAATCTTTGGATGTAACGTGTTCGGATATATCGGCCAGAGTTTCTTCGTCAATTAAAACAGCGCCTAGTAAGCTTTTTTCAGCATCTAAGTTTTGTGGCGGAACCTTCCCTACTTGTACTTCTTTGGTCGCTGGCATTTGCTATACGGACTCTAATGAGACCTCTTCTCCTCCACCCATAATAGCAACAATTTCGGCTGCTTGGCTACTTTTTGGCGGTGGAGCTGTGGCTATTGTGTGGATATTTAGTCCATAAGCGCCAGTTTCTTCTAGGCATTTACTGAGTATTGGACGATATTTGTTGTCATCTAACTTTTTTTTGTAAAACTTGTTACCAGTGTAAATTGTTAAGTTCTGATCATCTAGGGAGTAATTGCATTTTGACAGTACACTGTAAATTGCAACGTAATTGTCTTGGATGTATT
The DNA here is from genome assembly GCA_964498955.1 of uncultured Saccharimonas sp. (SeqCode). GTDB lineage: Bacteria > Patescibacteriota > Saccharimonadia > Saccharimonadales > Saccharimonadaceae > UBA1547. The sequence continues at coordinate 12,877 of CAZCIE010000007.1, forward strand.
TAACGAATTTAGGCCAATCAAAACCAGTATTTTGTGAACTTGTTATATTAGTTTCAACACCTGATTCGGTTGAACCTTTTACGCTGGTTGTCCATAATTTTGAGTCAGATGGCACATCAGTAGTCGCAATTGCTTCAAGCTCTGGTATTGTTGTGCTAACTTCATGGACTACTGCCGATAATGCCATTGTTTTTGTTGGAGATTTGGGGGCAGCGGCTTGTCCCAGTACGCTAAGCAGCTTAAGTGCTGGTTGGGGGCTTTTGTCGACGTCAATAAGGCTGTCAAGTAGTGTTAAAAGTTGTGGTTTTTCGGTAATATTATTGCTGATCTGAGCAATGATTTGAGAAACAAGAACGCTGGCGCTTATACCTTCATCAGTTGAACGATTAAGCAATTTGACTAAATCACATAAATTATGTTGTTCGACAGATTCAAGGATTTGTTTAATCATATCAGTAGGTGCAAGTCCTAAAGTGTCTTCGATTAGTTTTACATTAATTGTCTCTTTGCCCTTGGTGTCAACTAGGTTTGACATCTGGTCAAGCAGGCTAATGCTATCGCGAAAACTGCCATCGCTTCTGGATGCAATTAATTTTAAAGCGTCATCCTCGATGCTAATCTTTTCTGTTTTTGCGATGTATTTTAAATGTTTAACTGCATCATCGACAGATATAGGTCGGAAACCAAAGCGCTGAGTACGGCTAAGGATAGTAGCTGGCAGTTTTTCGACATTTGTGGTCGCCAGTATAAATACAATATGTTCAGGAGGTTCCTCAAGGGTCTTTAATAGTGCATTAAAGGCTGGTTTGGACAGCATATGTACTTCATCGATGATATATATCTTCTTTTTAGCAGAAACAGGTGCTATTTGAACCTTTTCACGAAGATCGCGAACGTCTTCAACACCATTATTGCTGGCTGCATCAATTTCGATTATATCCAAATTGGTTGTATCTTCGTCATAAGGTATGCCGTTTATTGCATAAGCCAAAATTCTGGCTACTGATGTTTTGCCTACTCCGCGTGGGCCAGTCAGTAAATATGCATGAGAAATATTGTCTTGGGTTATAGCACGTGACAAGATATCAGTGATATGTTTTTGCCCAATGATTTCGTCAAGCGATTTTGATCTGTATTTACGATATAATGCTTTTGACACAATTTAACCCCCGACTGCTAATATTAAGTATACGTTAATTTAATGCGATACAATGTTGTGATTTTTAGTATTTACTGGAATTTTATAAACAACACTAGGATCACAGCTAATAAAAAGCTTTGCCATACTACACCCCCTTGCCCACAACAAATATAAATATATATTTAGTAGGTAATTATTTTAATATTTTTGTTTTCACCTCTTAGTGATATATCTATTATAATGCTTTCGTTTAAAATCGCAATAGTATTTTTGTAGTAATATTTATAATAAAAATAACCATGATAAAGACCAGGGTTTTCTAGTGTGAAACTTCAATCCTTCGACTGTGCTCAGGATTTCGGCTGGTCTAAAGAGCAGCTTCAACAGCAGCCCAAACAGCGTCAGGGTTGTCTGATGGGATAATAACCGTAACTTGGTCACCAGTGTTGATCCTAAAATACGTAACGCTGGCTAGTAAGATTCGGTATTCGTGACCATTAGCCTCGACATAGTACTGTCCGTCGTGTTGGACTAGGGTGCCTATAATTTGTTTTCGTTCAACAGGACTAATCTGTTTGTATATAAAACTGCCGTCATCTGTAATAGTCAATTTTAAGATGTCACCTTCAACTAACTTTGACTTACTGGCGTAATTTGTTGGGACTGGGTATTCTTTGCCATCAGGACCGGCCATTTTTTGACCATCAAAAACACCTTCGATGACTTTGCCCTTGGCATCATCCATTGTATTTGATCTTGGTGTGATAATAGCGCCATCGTCTCCAATAATGCTAATTAATA